>NZ_RMVK01000008.1:0-106351 GCF_003942875.1 Streptococcus oralis
TTCAGTTTTCAAAGGTCTTTGTCACTCAATATCTCTCAAGCGACAACTATATTAGTATATCACAGCTACCTGCCTCTGTCAACAGATTTTTAAAACTTTTTTCAAGTTTTTTTAACCGCAATACACCATAGTCCGTACGGGATTCGAACCCGTGTTACCGCCGTGAAAAGGCGGTGTCTTAACCCCTTGACCAACGGACCTGAGCTTTTCAACTCTTTCTATTATACCTACTTTTTTACCTTTGTCAAGGACTTTTTTCAGTGAAGTTAATTTTTTCTTTTCTTCACTAATTTAACCACTGCTTCTGTCCGTGCAGTGTGGGGAAACATATCGACCGACTGGATATACTGGAGGTCATAGACTTTTACTAGTTTAACCAAATCTCGCGCTAAGGTCGAAACATTGCAGGATACATAGACCATTTTGTCTGGAACATAGGTCAGAATGGTTTCCAACAGCTTATCATCTAAGCCTGTACGAGGAGGGTCAACTATCAAGGCATCCGCTCGGTAGCCATCACATTAGAACATAAAAGAGAGGTTGAACCTCTCTAAATTTATTTTTCTTCACTCATTTTTGATTTTACTTCATCATAAGATAGTGCATGGGATTCCTCTTCTACTGTCTCAGGCATTTTCCCTGTTTCGTAAAGAGATTTAATCTGTGTACTATCTAATGTTTCGTATTTCAACAATGCTTCTGCAATCAACTTATGAGTTTCACGATTTGATTGGATGATTTCAGCTGCTTTGTTTCGTGCCTCATTTAATAATGAACGAACTTCCTCGTCAATCTCATAGGCTGTTTGTTCTGAAATTGATTTTTGAGGACTTTGTGCACCAAACATAGCATGATTACCTTCGTATTGAACTGGGCCAAGTTTTTCACTCATACCGTATTCAGTGACCATTGCACGCGCCATCTGTGTAGCTTGTTCAAAGTCATTTGAAGCTCCTGTCGTTTGGACATTAAAGATAATCTCTTCAGCTACACGACCACCCATCAAACCTGCTAATTGTTCTTTCATGTCTTCTTTAGATAGAAGCATTTGATCTTCTTTAGGAAGTGCAATCATGTATCCGCCTGCACGTCCACGTGGTACAATGGTAACTTTATGAACAACACGGGCATTTGACAGTACTAAACCAACAATGGTATGTCCAGCCTCATGATAAGCAACCAATTCACGTTCTCTTTGTGATACTGTTTTATCTTTCTTAGATGGTCCAGCAATCACTCTGTCTTCTGCCTCATCAATATCTGAAGCATCAATGACTGACTTGTTGCGACGGGCTGCAACCAAGGCTGCCTCATTTAGAACATTTTCCAAGTCAGCTCCCACAAAACCTGGAGTTTGTTGGGCAACTAGTTTCAAATCCACATCGTCTGCCAGAGGTTTATTTTTAGCGTGAACTTTCAAGATTGCTTCACGACCTTTAACATCAGGGCGACCAACCAAGACTTTTCTATCGAAACGTCCTGGACGAAGAAGAGCTGGATCTAGAACATCTGAACGGTTCGTCGCAGCGATAACAATGATCCCTTCATTTCCCTCAAAACCATCCATCTCAATCAAGAGTTGGTTCAAGGTTTGTTCACGTTCATCATTTCCTCCACCAAGACCAACACCACGTTGGCGACCAACAGCATCAATTTCATCGATAAAGATAATGGCTGGTGCTGCTTTTTTTGCATCCTCAAAAAGAGAACGAACACGACTTGCACCAACTCCGACAAACATTTCTACAAAGTCCGATCCTGAGATACTAAAGAATGGAACGCCTGCTTCTCCGGCAACCGCCTTAGCGAGCAAAGTCTTACCTGTTCCCGGAGGTCCCTCTAAAAGAACACCTGCAGGAATACGCGCACCAAGTTTGGTAAATCGTTTTGGATCTTTTAGAAATTCAACAACTTCTACTAATTCTTGTTTTTCTTCCTCGGCACCTGCAACATCTGAAAATCGTACCTTGATATCTTCTTTGTTTGCAGCTTTGGCCTTACTACGTCCAAAACTCATTGGATTTCGACCACTATTTCCTCCCATATTTCCCATCATAGAGAATAGGAAGAAGAAAAGAATAGCAAATGGCACCACAGAGACAAGGATATTGATCCACATACCGCTTGAACTCTCATGTTTGACTGTTACTTCTGCCTGATGTTCAGAAGCAAGTTTTTGCAATTCTGAAACTGTTGAATCAGACGGAAGAATAGTACTTGAGAATCTTTCTACTGTTGTAGCTGTAGGAGTGAAAAATTGAATTCCTGTTTCTTCTTTACTAGTCTTAGGATTTTTATAAACACCAGACACTTCAATGATGCTACCATTCGGCTGATAGGTTAATTCTTTTACATTGTCTGCTGTAATTTCTTTTACCAATTCTGTATAGTTAATTTTTTCGCTTCGTCCCGCAGTATTTCCAGAATAAAAATACTGGAATCCTGTTACAAGGAAGAAGATAATTAACAAGTACAGAAATGGATTTCTAACTAAACCGTTATTTTGTTTTTTCATTAAAGATAGATCTTTCTAATTTGAATAAACTTCTTCTTTCAATACTCCAACATAAGGAAGGTTACGATAATTCTCTTTATAATCTAGACCATAACCTACTACAAACTCATTTGGAATAGTAAAGCAGGTATAATCTGCCTCAATTTCAACAATACGCCCTTCTGGTTTATCCAACAAGGTTGCAATCTTAACAGAAGCTGCTTCTCTTTCAATAAACATATCTCGCAAATTTTTCAAGGTTTGACCTGTATCGATGATGTCTTCTACAAATAGAACATGTCTTCCTTTGATATCTTGAGTTACGTCTTGCTTGATATTGATTACACCACTACTTGCAGTTCCACCATGGTAGCTAGATACCATCATGAAGTCCATCTCAATATGTGTATCAATATGTTTAACCAATTCAGCCATAAAAGGAATTGATCCTTTCAAAATTCCAATAAGAATTGGATTTTTCCCCTCATAGTCTTTGGTTAATTGTTCACCTAGCTTTTTAGCCGCTTCTGTAATTTCATCATGTGAAACGAGGATTTTTTTAATATCGTGTTCTAACATATTTTTACCTATCTATTTTTTCTATATAAAGTACAGTGTTCATTATATCATTTTTCGTGTTTTTACTCAAATCACTGGTCGTAATTCCTAAAATTGAGACAATTTCTCCAAATTGCTCAATAATAGGGGTTGTTTTTCGTTTTTCAATAGGGATTTTTAAATCTATAAATAAGCGTCTCAGTTTCTTTCGATGACCATTTAGGGTAATAACATCGCCAGGTTTTCGACATCTAATATGTACAGATGTTTCCCGTGAAACCGTTACTTTTTGAACAAAATCCCCTTCAATAAGGATACCAAAGGAAAATAAATAGCCCATATATCGAACTTGATTTTGATAGTGTAACACAAGTTCATCTTCCTTTTCATCAGCCTGTGGACTGATTTTGCAAACTCGAAAATTCTGATACTCTTTTATCAATTCATAACCATTTTTCAATGGGTGACGATACTGGCTTTTCGTTGTTAAAATCTGTCGAACTTCATCAAACTGAGCCTTCGTCAGATTTAAGTCTGGAAATTGATTAAGATAGTTTTGGAGCAAGATTCCTTGAGTTTGTTGAGAGTATGAAAATAGCTCATTCAAATCTTCCACATCAATTTGTTTCGAAAGTTCCGTTATTGTTGCTTGGTAATCTGAAACTTCCATTCCAAAATCTAAAAGGGCGGATTTAAGACGAGGATTTTCTTTTTCAAGTTCTGGTAAATATCTATTCCGAATGCGATTGCGAAAATAGGTGCTTTCCTGATTTGTTTGATCTTCGAAATGAAAAATTGGTGAAAAATCCTTTTTATGAAAAGACAACAAGGGACGGATGATTTCAATATCATCAACTACTTGACTTTCTTTTATTCCTGTTAAATGGCGTAGCCGACTTCCTCGAATCAAGCGCATCAAAATCGTTTCAACTTGATCATCTGCATGGTGGGCAGTAACCAAGGCAGTTGCTCCAACCTCTTTCATGATTTTCCTAAAAAAATCATAACGAAACTCTCGAGCACGCGCTTCTGAAAAGTCTCCTGAAAAGCTTGTGATATAAATAGGAAGTTCAGCTGCATCAGCTAACTTCCTTAGTTCATTTTCCTCCCAATCAGATTCCCTTCTCTGCTTGTGATTGACATGTGCTACAATCAACTCAATTTCTAACTCATTTTGATAAGTAGACAATAGCTGGAATAAAAACATTGAATCCAGTCCGCCAGACAAAGCTAACACGACTTTCGAATGTTTTTTGAAATACTCTTTTTGGAGAAAATGATTTAAAAAATCCTGGTCCCTCATTTTAGAACCTCATAGACATCCTTAGCTATCTTAGCAATAGTATCATAATCAGAATTTTTGGTGAAAATGGAAAGAACAAAAGGAGAATCCGTATAAACAATGGCAGTGTCATGTTTAAACTCATCGGCATCTCCAATTTTATGAGCTACCTTAACCGAAACACCTTTTGCGATTCGTTGGTTGTCAAAATCAGTCTTACCTAGAGACTCTAGGACAAAACCATTCTGATTATAAATAGCTTCCATGACCTTTCCAGCCATTTTTGAAGAAGTCAGTTTATCATTCACATCCCAATCTTCACCCATAATAGTGGACATTTTTTCTTTAAAAGCCCCGTCAGATTGATTGGTCACGTAATAACCTAAAATATTATGAGCAACATTATCAGACTCTTTTGTTACCTTGGTAATTAACTGTTGAAGACTGTAATCTTTGTTGTCTTCTTTTTTAGGTAAGCTACCACTACCTTCTGGTTTATAGGAACCAGGAAAACTATTTACTTCTGGGATATACTTGAAGCTACTGTCTAGCGTATATTCCCCTTGATTTATCTTATCTTGAGCATAATAAAGGTAGGCTAGTTTCAAGATGCTAGCTGCATAGAGTTTGCTGTCTTCATTCACCCCAGCCTCTTTACCTGTACTCAGTTGTTTAACATAAATAGAATAATTCTCGTTCTGATAGTTGTTTGATAAGATTTCTTGAACCTTCTGGATGCGATTGTCTTCTTTCGAGACGAACTCTTTTGATACCCACCCAACTTGATCAATATGAAGAAATTCTTGTCCCTCAGCAAAGAGAGCTCTATCCACCGTTACAAGTTGATAGGGAGAGAGGGATGAAGAAATTTCTTTAGTGTCATAAGGGCTGTTATAGATAACAAACCCCTGCTCCAACCATACTTGTCTATTTTGAGTTTGAACTTGACTTTGATCATAGATCAAACGCTTATCTGCAGGGATAAACTGGTGATTATCTAATTTAAAAACAGGAACACCTTGTCTATTCAAACGCCATTCTACTATTTTAAAGGCGGTTCCAGGAGTCAATTTACCAGACTCCTTGACAAGATCCTCATTAGCATAGACTGCTGTTTCTCCGTATACCATTGGGGATTCCAGAGTTTCTTTATAGTAGAATCCATAATCAGACTCAGTTAGATAATAAATTTCTTGTGAAGAGTAAGTAAGCTGTTTTTCTGTGCTAACTACTCTTGAAGTTATGATAAAAGCAGGT
The DNA here is from genome assembly GCF_003942875.1 of Streptococcus oralis. GTDB lineage: Bacteria > Bacillota > Bacilli > Lactobacillales > Streptococcaceae > Streptococcus > Streptococcus oralis_BX. Next base: position 5,592 of record NZ_RMVK01000008.1, read on the forward strand.
AGCAATAAAACTACTAAGAACTTACGCATTCTTCTCTTCCCTTTCTTCTTGTAATCGTAATAAATGGTTTTTAGCTGCCAATTCCTCTAATTTTTCATCTGATAAACTTAGAAATTGCTCAACAACTTCCAATAAATTTTCCATGACATTACCTCGGAAGCAAATCAGGAATTGTGTAAATTGCTTCTCGTTTCTTTGAGTAATAGTACTTGGCGCGTGCATATTTTGCTACATAGTCTTCATCTTTCAACTTTGTAGCAAAGGCGGATTCCTTATCCTTTTCATCACTAAGAGTTTGGTACTGCTCTTTCAACTCTGTTAATTGCTGACGACGTTGCAGTAACTGATCATAGCTTTGAGCCAAGTTATAAGTTGGTAAAATAAACAACAAGATCATCAAAATAAGGACCCAACCCATAAAACGATTTCGTTTTTGTCTCTCCTTCATCAGGTAACGACGACGTTGATGTTCATTTTGAATAAAAGAATTATTCATCTGTACAATATTTTTAGACATTTTCTTCTACCCGTGTTTCACTGAGAATTTCATACATGCCTGCTGCATCTTCTTTTTTTGTACTATCTTTCATCTCTAGTACTTTAACAAGTAACAACTTATTTCCAAAGCGAATTTCAACTTGGTCATCAACTTTCAAATCCGTTGAACTTTTGGCCAAGATTCCATTCACCTTGATTCTACCTTTATCTGCTACTTCTTTTGCGACTGTGCGGCGCTTAATAATTCGTGATACTTTTAAATACTTGTCTAATCTCATTTTTATTACCTCAAATTATTATTGTACCATTTTTATCCTTTTTATAGAAGAAAAATGTTAAATGGGATTTGCTTCCTTTGATTCTTTTATCTCTAATAAGCTTTCTCCAAAAATCAGCAAACCTTCTAAAATTTCATAATCCTTCTTGTTTCGGACATCAAATACAACTTCCATTAATCCCTTATTCTCAGCTATGGCTGCTTTTAAGTTCGTTGCGGATAAAGCTTTAAAATAATCTTGAGCCAAGAATAGTCGTTGAGTGGCTTTTTCAAATTGAACTGTAATCTTGTTATCTTTTCTTTCCACACGTTCTACAAAGACCTTGTCCAAATATGACTTAACCAAACCAATCTCTAAAAGGTAGGCTACTACATCTGGGTATTCTCCAAAGCGATCCATCAATTCTTCTTGTAGTTCTTCATAGTTGACACGATTGTCAATTTGACGAATTTTCTTGTAAATTTCAATCTTATGTCGTTGGTCAGAAATATAAGTGTCAGGAAGATAGGCGTCGATTTGTAAAATCAACTCAGCATTTCCTTTGATTCTTTTATTCCCATTACCGTTCCGTTTAGCGATAGCTTCCTCTAGTAACTGCGAATACAATTCAAAACCAACAGAATCAATGAAACCAGACTGCGATTTTCCTAGAAGATTTCCTGCTCCACGAATCGAAAGATCTCGCATCGCAATCTTAAATCCTGAGCCTAATTCTGTAAATCCCTTAATCGCTTCTAATCTCTTCTCAGAGACTTCACTAATTGATTTTTCTGGACGATACATAAGATAGGCATAAGCAATACGATTGCTACGACCGACTCTTCCTCTTAATTGATACAAGGTTGACAAGCCCATGTGGTCTGCATTTTCAATAAATAAGGTATTGGCATTTGGAATATCTACCCCTGTCTCAATAATAGTAGTTGTCACCAAAATATCATACTGACCTTCAATAAAGTCCAGTAGAGTGTTTTCCAACTGAATTTCACTCATTTGTCCATGAACATACCCAATCGAAGCCTCTGGAATCAACTCCTGTAATTCCGAAACCTTCTGGTCAATCGTGTCAACCTTATTGTAAAGATAGTAAATTTGACCTCCACGCTCCATTTCACGCAAGACAGCATCACGAATGACACTATCATTCTTCTCTAATACATAGGTTTGAACAGGATAGCGATTGGTTGGAGGAGTTTCAATAACAGACAAATCTCGGATTCCCAGCATAGACATGTGGAGAGTACGAGGAATTGGCGTTGCTGTCAAGGTTAGAACATCTACTTGTTTTTTCAGTTCTTTCAAAGTTTCCTTATGCTTGACACCAAATCGTTGTTCCTCATCAATAATCATCAATCCCAAATCTGAAAACACAACATCTTTTGACAAAACACGATGCGTTCCAATCAAAATATCGACTTGACCATTCTTTAGTTTTTCAAGTGTTTCTGCCTGCTCTTTTTTACTTCTAAAGCGACTCAACACATCAATATTAACAGCAAAATTTTGGAATCGTTCCTTAAAATTCGTATAGTGCTGTTGCGCTAAAACCGTCGTTGGAACTAGAACGACCACCTGTTTGTGATCATTGACTGCCTTAAAAGCAGCACGCATTGCTACTTCAGTCTTCCCAAAACCAACATCTCCAACCAAAAGTCGATCCATGGGGTGAGAATCCTGCATATCTCTCTTGATTTCCTCAATACTACGAAGTTGATCATCCGTTTCAACATAAGGGAAGGCATCATCAAAAGCATGTTGATCTTCATCATCAGCTGAGAAAGCAAAACCCTTCAACTGACTACGCTCAGAATACAGTTTAATTAAATCGTCAGCTATATCCTCTACCTGGTTCTTAACTTTTTGCTTGGCCTTTTTGAAATGACCGTCATTTAATTTATTGAGTTTAGGAGGTTTCCCATCACTTGAAACATATTTGGACAGTAACTGAATCTGCTCTACTGGGATGGAGATTTGGTCACCATTTTGATACTGTACACTGACATAATCACGGTGAATCCCTTTGATTTCAATTGTTTCAATCCCTAGATATTGACCAATTCCATGAATATGGTGAACAACGTAGTCCCCTTGTTCAAGTTCATTATAATCTTTTAATCGCTCTGCGTTTGAAGCATGTTGTCTTCGAAAACGACGTTTTAATTTCTTTTGAAAAATCTCATGTTCAGTAATCAAGAGAATTTTTTCATCTACAAAATGAAAACCATGTCTTAGATTACCCTCAATCAAGTTTACAGATTCTTTACAGATACTTGACTTATCTCTGGAATCCAATTTGATCTGATATTCCTCTAAAATATCCTCCAACGTCTTACTTCCCATTGAATTGCTAGACTGCAAAACAATGGTGTAGTCAATTTTTTTGTATCGCTCAATTTCTTCTTTTAAAAATGAAAATTGATTGAAAAACTCTTGCATGGGGTATTGATTAAATTGATAAATGTGATCAAACTTAAGATTTCCTAAGCCCTTTTGCAGATTGGAGAAAAAGGTAACTGGACTTTGTTTTTTATAGATTTGCTCTGTATCTGCAAAATACTGCATCCCAGAAAATGATTTACCATTCTGTAAATCTTCTGTAAAGTATTGCGCTAATTCTCTTTCAAAGGATTCATACTGATTCATCAATTTTTGATAGTCATCAAAGAATACTGGTGTATCTTTTTCAATATAATCAAATACAGTCCATGTTTTATCGTAACATAAGGACAAAAACTTTCGACTATCTGAATGTACTTGTTTTTGATGAAAACTTGACAAAATTTCTTCCAAATATGATTTTAAAATTGGTGATAGAGTCTTTGAAATTTGCTTTTCTAAAGCTGACTGTCCTCGTTGATAATCTTTTTCTCTCAAAAGTATGTCGCTAGCTGGAAAGATAGTGAGGTTTGTCTGATTTTCTTTCGATAATTGTGTTTCGACTTCAAAAGTCCGAATACCATCTACTTCATCACCAAAAAACTCAATTCGGAAAGGTTCTAACTGAGATATCTCAAAAATATCTAAGATATCTCCTCGAATACTAAACTCACCTTGGGTCTGTACTTGAGTAACTTTTCGATATCCAATTTCCTTTAACCGGTGAAGTAGCTCGTGTTGGTTATATTCTTCTCCAACTGCAATTTTTATAATACTTTCTTTAAATCTAGTCGGAGAGGGTAAAATCAATCGACTCGCTGCGATATTACAAACTAAAATCCCTTTCTTAGATGGATCATTCAAAAAACGCAAGGCCTCAACCCGCGAAATGATTTTTTCTTGCGAAGACATCAAAAACTCTACCATAGGAGAGTCATCAACCAAAAAAGGATAGACAAATTCCTCTCCTAAGAGAGAAAGAAGATCACTGATAATTCGTTCTGCTTCTCCATAAGTTGAAGTCAGTAACACAATCTTATTTTCTTTTTCTAGACTGCTTGCAATTGCAAGAGCCTTGGTAGACGTTGATAAACCAAGTATTAGTTGTCTTTTCTTATTTATCAGATTTTGATGCCATTTTTCTATCTGATTATTTTCTGAGAATAAATCTAATAAAGTCACCATTTATCCATTATACCTCTGCATTGTTTTCTCAAAGTTTTTCTCTTGTAAATAGTAGTTTACAGCATCGTCAATCTTGTCAATAGACTGTAAAATACCCACATAGTCATCCTGATCAAACTTACTTAAAACATGATGAACAACTGACATGCCTTTTTTAGGTCTTCCAATACCTATTTTAACACGGTTAAATACTTGGGTTCCAATATGTTGAATAATAGACTTGATACCATTATGACCACCTGCTGAACCCTTTGCTCTTAAACGAATTTTCCCAACTTCCATGTCAAGATCATCGTAAATGACGAGTAAATCTTCAATATCCAAACCATAGTAAGTCAATAAAGCATGAACCGCTTTTCCACTTTCATTCATAAATGTTGTTGGTTTGACAAGATAAATTTTTTCACCATTAAAGAAAAAAGATGCTAGGTCAGCTTGAAATATCTTGTCATGTGTAAAAGTGACATTTTGTTTTTTAGCTAGTTGGTCAATCAACATAAATCCAACATTGTGTTTGGTTTCAAAATATTTATCCCCTGGATTTCCCAATCCTACAAGTAATTTGGTCATTTATTTTTCCTTTCAAAAGCCAAAAGGGTTGGAATTTTTTTCCAACCTAATTGACACTATTTATTAAATGTTATTAAACGTTAAAGCGGAATTCCATGATATCGCCATCTTGAACGATATATTCTTTTCCTTCTTCACGCAAGCGCCCAGCTTCTTTTACAGCCTTTTCAGATCCATATTTCACTAGATCCTCATATGACATTGTTACTGCACGAATAAACCCTTTTTCAAAGTCTGAGTGGATAATACCAGCTGCTTGAGGAGCTTTCATCCCTCGCTTAAAGGTCCAAGCACGGACTTCTTTTTCACCAGCTGTGAAGTAAGTTCCAAGCCCAAGCAAGTGATAGGCTGCACGAGTCAACTTGTCAACGCCTGATTCTGTCAACCCAAGTGCTTCAAGAAACTCTTGCTTATCCTCATCGTCTAACTCAGAAATTTCTTCCTCAGCACGCGCGGAAATAACGACTACTTCAGCATTTTCTGTCGCTGCAAATTCACGAATTTGCTTCACATATTCGATAGAATCTGGGTCTCCAACAACATCCTCATCCACATTAGCAACATAAAGAACTGGTTTAGTGGTCAAAAGGAAGAGACCTTTGACAACCTTTTGTTCTTCATCTGTAAATTCAATAGTACGTGCTGATTTTCCATCTTCAAGGACTGGTTTAATCTTTTGAAGAACATTAAATTCTGCTACTGATTCTTTATCTTTTTGCGTACGTGCCATCTTTTCTACACGCGCATAGCGTTTATTAACTGATTCTAAGTCAGCAAGAATCAATTCTAGGTTAATGGTATCAATATCTGCAAGTGGATCCACAAAGGCGTCTTCACGTCCTTGCTCGCGCATCACATTTTCATCATCAAAAGCACGAACTACGTGAACAATCGCGTCTACTTCACGGATATTGGCCAAGAATTTATTACCTAGACCTTCTCCTTTTGAAGCTCCTTTTACAATCCCTGCAATATCTGTAAACTCAAAGGTTGTTGGAACTGTCTTTTTAGGAGTAATCATTTCCGTTAGTTTTTGTAGGCGTTCATCTGGAACTTCCACCATCCCAACGTTTGGATCAATAGTCGCAAATGGGTAGTTTGCCGCCTCTGCTCCTGCTTTTGTAATTGCATTAAAAAGGGTTGATTTACCAACGTTTGGCAAACCAACGATACCTGCTGTTAAAGCCATAGTTTCTCATTCTCCGTTCTCATTTCAATCCCTAACATTATAACACAAAAAGGGAAAACTTGCTAACCCTCTAACTAAGGGTTCTTAGTCAATAATCTTATTCATTTTTCGTTCAAAATCATAGCGACTCATCATGACAAGGTGGTCACAATTGCTACACTTTATTTTGATATCTGCCCCTACGCGTGTAATTTCCCAACGATTAGCTTTTTTTCCTGTTGACTTAATTATACAAGCATGAGGTTTTTTCATCTCAACAAAATTTCCAACTTGATACATACTACTCTCCTTTTCTTTTTTGATTATATCATAAAAGAGGCGAGCCAGGCTCAACCTCTTTCACTTAATTTGTACGAACTGGTGTAATGAGCTGCATGAAGTCTTCGTCAGTATCTGCTGGCACAAGAGTAAATGGACGAACTGCTGAGATAAAGCTAATGGTAACCTTTTCGCTATTTAAAGCCTTGAGGGAATCAATCAAGTAAGTTGGGTTGAAACTAATAGTCAAATCATCCCCGGTCACCTGCTCCGTATCGATTTCTTCGTTTACTTTACCAACCTCTGGAGAGTGAACATGGGCGCTAACAACTCCACCTTTAATTTCAAGCTTCACAGTACCATTTTGAGTCGCACTTGATAAGAGACGTGCACGCTCCATAGATTGACGCAAATTAACCACATCAAAAGTAATTGTAGTGTTAAAGTCTGTTGGAATCAAGCGATCTGTATCAGGATAATTACCTTCTAGGAGACGAGTGTAGAAGCTAATATTTTCGCTTCTAAAGAGGATTTGATTATTTGCAAAGAAAATCTCTACAGTTTCAATATCATCTGTAAATACCGCTGAAAATTCGCGGAGAGAACGACTAGGAATTACCACATCGAAATCATCTCCATTTTTTTCAAGAGTCAATTTCTTCTGGCTAAGGCGGTGTGAGTCTGTTGCAACTGTTTTTAGTTCCTTATGTTGGCTCAATACAAAATGAACACCTGTTAAGATGGGACGACTCTCTTGCGTACTTGCAGCAAAAGCTGTTTCATTGATAATTTTCTTGAGTAGTTTTGTTTCAAGAACCAAAGGTGTGCTTGCTGAAATTTCTTGGATTCGTGGGTACTGTTCGCTATCTTTTCCTTTTAGGGTAATTTCTGATTTACCACTTGTTAAGACAATTTGTTTTTGTTCAATTTCTTTGAAATCAAGCGTTACATCTGGAAGACTAGATACAACATTGATAAAGAAAGAAGCTTCTAGAAGAATCGAACCTAAAGAAGTAATCAAAAGACCAGCATCTTCATTTTTTTGAGAAATGAAATTTTCAATAGAAATTTGACCATTTGATCCAATTAAAGTAATTCCTTCATTGCTAATATCAATTTTGATTGTCGATAAAATCGGAATAGCATTTTTTGAGCTAATTGCTCGTTTTGTGGTATTTAAGGCTTGTAGAAATAAATTTTTATTAATTGAAAAATGAATCATGGATTCTCCTTTATTTATTTTTAGTATTAGAAAGTTAATAGTAATAATAGAGTGTGTGAATTCTGTGGAAAACTGAGTGCTATTTAGTAAACTTAAGCTTCTAAGCTTGTTTAAAAAATGTGGATAAAAAAGATAAGAAAGGAAAACTTATCCACAAGCTACTTAATTTTCTTTTTGATTGCTTCTATTTCTAAACGTAAATTATCGTCTTCGTCAATCAATGATTTGATTTTAGCATGGGCATGAATAACGGTGGTGTGATCTTTTCCTCCGAATTCTTTTCCGATTTTTGGAAGACTGTTATCTGTCAGTTCTCTAGCTAGGTACATGGCAACTTGACGCGCTAAAACGATGTTTTGAACTCGTCTCGTCCCCTTCATTTCTTTAACACTCACTCCATAAAAATTACCAACTTCAGTTTGGATTTTCTCAATTGGAATAACAAGTATCTGGCGGGCGTCTTGCTTACGTGCTCTAATAGCTTCCGCAGCAATATCAATAGTAATATCCTTAATCTTCTTCACTCTGGCAATTAAAGTGATATCATTGATTGCTCCTTCCAATTCTCGAACATTTGAATCAAATTGGCCAGCCAAGTACTCTAGAGTATCACTTTGGAAATGGTAATCCAAGTGCTCTGTTTTACTTTGAAGAATGGCGATACGTGTCTCAAAGTCAGGAGGAGTGATATTTTGCGTCAATCCCCAGCTAAAGCGCGTGACAAGTCTTTCCTCAAGGCCTTCTAGGTGTTTAGGACTTCGATCACTGGTTAGGACAATCTGTTTCTGCTTATCATGAAGAGCATTGAAGGTATTGAAAAATTCTTCTTGGGTCGCGACTTTTTTGCCACTGAGAGATTGGATATCATCGATCAACAAGAGATCAAGGCTACGGTAAGTCTTTTTGAACTTTTCCATTTCCCCAAGTCGCAAGTGTTCAAGAAAGTCATTGATAAAGCTTTCGGCAGGAATGTACTTGACACGCGCATCAGGAATATTTTTCAAAATCTCATTTCCAATCGCATTGAGTAAGTGAGTCTTTCCAAGACCAGGTCCTCCATAGATGAAAAGAGGATTATAGGTCAGAGCTAAATCTTCAGATACAGCTAGTGCAGCAGACACCGCCCAAACATTCCCATCACCTTGAATAAAGTTATCAAAGGTATATTTTTCTTTTAATCCTGTTTCAGAATAGGGAATCGTTGGTAGTGCAGGTGTGTAATCGTAAGTAGAGACACTATTCGTATCATTTACTTGAGGAGATTCTGTGCTCTGAGGTTTAGTGAAAATATAGTGAGGTTTGATTTCAGAATCATAAATTTCAAAACCAGCAGCAATGATAATATCTTTTAATTGCTTTTCCCACACCATTTCCATCTCTGATCTCGGTAGAAATATAGTAGCTGTATTTTCTTCTACTTTGATGAGTTCAGCAGGTGTAGCATAGAAATCATACATAGATCGAGTCAATCTTTCTTGAGCAAATTCTAAAATACGATTCCAAAATTGCTTTTCTTTCAACTAATTTTCCTCCTTTACTATGATTTTAGTAGTTTAGTGCTAGACTTATTTTACCATAGATAATAGGATTTTTCCACAGATTGGGGAAAAGAATCCACAATGTTAGCAGTATTTATCCACAGGTTGGGGATAAATAAAAAAATCCTTGATTTAGTAGGCTTTTTGATAAAAAAATTGGTGGATAAATTTGTGAGTTGAGAAAATAAAAGAACAGCCTTATTTCAGGCTGTTAATAATTCTATCGTATTCTTCTTGACTTGAAAAGGAGATAATAATCTTTCCAGTATCTTTTTTTGAAAGTTTAATTTCTACACTTAAACCGAGTAGTTTTTTTAATTTATCTTCTTCGTCTTTGATGAAAGAATCATTTTTTTTTTGCTTCTTTTGTTTTTTCTCTGTAAGAAGTGCTTCTAACTTTCTCACAGAAATATCTTCATTTTTGATTAGTTGGAAGAAATAGTCTTGCTGCTCTTTGTCCAAACCAACTAGTGAACGTGCATGCGCTTGAGAAATTTTTCCATTTTCTACTTCAGTTAAGATATATTCTGGTAGGGAAAGCAAACGAATAAAATTAGTGATATAAGGACGAGATTTCCCCATTTTATCCGCTATCTCAGTGTGAGTAAATCCTTTTTCTACTAAAGATTCGTAGGCGCGTGCTTCTTCAACAGGATTTAAATTTTCTCTCTGCAAATTCTCAATGATTGACTGAATCATCATTTCCTGATCTGAGAGGTGTTTTACAACGGCTGGAATAGAGGTCATACCAGCCAAGAGAGAAGCCCGATATCGTCTCTCTCCTGCAAGGATTTCATAACCAATTACAGGAGATTGACGAACGATGATTGGTTGGATGAGCCCATTTTCTTTGATTGACTGAGCTAATTCCTTTAGTTTATCTGCATCAAATTCTTTCCGAGGTTGGTAAGGATTCTTTTGTATTTCAGAGATAGAAATCATTTCAAATTTTTCCATGATTCTACACTAACATATCTTTTACTTTCTGTAAAGTTTTCTTTACACTGATGTCAATTAAGACTCTAAATCACCAGAATTCTTATCTAGTTTAATTGAGGTTGTTTCCTCCTTACCGTTACGGTAGTAGGTTACTTTGATAGTATCTCCGATAGCATGATTGTAAAGAGCATGTTGTAGGTCTGTTGATGAGGCAATCTCTTTGTCGTCAACTTTGGTAATGACATCATATTTTTGAAGATGTCCATTTGCTGGCATATTGTTTTGAACAGATCGAACAACTACACCTGAAGTGAGGCCACTTGGAATGTTAAGTTTTCTAAGATCACTAGCTCCAACATTTGACAGATTGACCATTTGAATTCCAAGAGCTGGACGAGTCACTTTACCATTACTTTCAAGCTGTTTAATGATATTTTGTGCATCGTTTGAAGGAATTGCAAAACCAAGACCTTCTACAGATGTCCCACCATTACTTGCAATTTTACTTGATGTAATACCAATTACTTGTCCTTGAATGTTTACAAGTGGACCACCAGAGTTACCAGGGTTAATAGCTGTATCTGTTTGAATGGCTTTTGTTGAAATAGCTTGACCATCTTCAGATTTTAGAGAAACATTCCGATTAAGACTCGAGATAATCCCCTGTGTAACTGTATTAGCATATTCTGAACCTAGAGGACTACCGATAGCAATCGCTGTTTCTCCAACACTAAGTTGACTTGAATCCCCAAATTCTGCCACTGTTGTAACTTTTTCTGAAGAAATCTTAACGACAGCAATATCAGAGAAAGTATCAGATCCGACAATTTCACCAGGAACCTTGGTACCATCTGCTAAGCGGATATCAACTTTTGAAGCTCCATTGATAACGTGAGTATTTGTTACAAGATAGGCATCTTTATCATCCTTTTTATAGATAACACCTGATCCCTCACTTGCGATTTGTTGATTGTCTGAATCAGAATTAGTTTCGTCAGCATTAAATACACTACTTTGTCTACTGCTAGAAGAAGAATAAGTAATGATTGAGACAACAGCATCCTTAACTTTATTTACTGCTTGAGTGGTTGAATTTTCATTCTTATAGGATGTTTGAGTGACAGTGCCAGAATTATTATTCGTAGCTTGATTTCCTTGTTTTTGATAAAGTTGTAATGTTACGAAACTTCCTAAGGCACCACTTAAAAATCCGATTAGAATGATTACAAGAACTTTAACTCCTTTTTTGTAAAATTTTTGTAAGTGTTTCATAAACGCCTCCGTTTGTTATTTATTTACTCAGATTATAAAACTATTAACTTAATCCAAACTTAAAAGCTTAAAGTTTTACACAAGTTGTGGATAACTCGCTTTATTCTGTGAATTTGCTAGAAATTTAGGATGATTTTTATGTGTATAAGATGTGAAATGAAGTGTGGATATGATAGAATAGAAGAATGAAAATAAAAATTGTAACAGTGGGAAAATTAAAAGAAAAATACCTTAAAGATGGTATTGCTGAATATACCAAACGAATTTCACGTTTCGCCAAATTAGAAATGATTGAGCTCACTGATGAGAAGACACCTGACAAAGCCAGTGAATTAGAAAACCAAAAAATCTTGGAAACAGAAGGTGAAAGAATTCTTTCTAAGGTTGGAGAAAGAGACTTTGTCGTTGTACTAGCCATTGAAGGAAAAACACTCTCCTCAGAGGAATTGAGTAAGCAACTAGAGCAAGCTTCTATAAAAGGATACTCAACGCTTACTTTTATCATTGGAGGAAGTTTGGGTCTAGCTCCTGTTGTAAAAAATAGAGCCAATCTTTCTGTCAGTTTTGGACGTCTGACATTACCACATCAGTTAATGAGATTGGTTTTAGTTGAACAAATTTACCGTGCTTTTACAATTCAACAGGGTTCTCCTTACCACAAATAGAAGATTGACTTAGCTCTTGTTTTTTGATAGAATGGTCATGTTAGGTCTCATAGCTCAGCTGGATAGAGCATTCGCCTTCTAAGCGAACGGTCGCAGGTTCGAATCCTGCTGGGATCAATTTTAGATGCGAAGCTGGGATAAATCCCAGCTTTTTTCTTAAAAAAGTGCGTTTCAGGTGCAAAAATGTACAGTTGGGAAGAATTTTTTCTTACATGGTCTTCATTTTGTATAATAGATGTGTAAGTTAACTTACAAGAAAAAATAATACAGGAGATTTCATTATGAAAAATACAGTAAAGTTGGAACAATTTAAAGAAGTAACAGAGGCAGAATTGCAGGAGATTCGAGGTGGAGATAAAAGACTACCTTACTTTTTTAAACATCTTTTTTCAAATAGGACAAAGTAGTAATATTATAGGGTGATAGGATGAGTTTATTAGGATTTGGAATAGTTATTCTTCATATTTTTATTTTAACAATAAGCTATGAATTAATTTGTAAAGTAACTAAAAAAGAAAGATATTTATTTATAGCTTGTATATTTGTATATCAGTCTGTAGCTGAATTTTTCTTTGACTTTATTTCATTAGCTGGGTTAGGGATTGAAAAGTTTATATTTCCTTTTATTCTATATACTTCTATAGTAGTTTTAAAGAAGTATGATAAGCATAAAGGAATGTTTATCAGTTTACTATTGTCTTTATTATATCATAGTACACATACTTTTTTATCAGTAACCCTATCCTCTATAACAGGTGATGCTTTTGTGATAGAACATGAAGTGATGTTTTATTTAGGAGTACTATTACTAACATATTTTATTATTAAAAAAATTATTACTTATTTCCATTTAGAACTTACCTATTTTGATAAAGATTATCTGTACCCTTTTTTAAAAAAAGTAATAGTTGCTTTCTTTGGTTTGCATATTTTATTGTTTATTTCAGATATAGTAAGTACAACTCATCATTTAAATAGCTTCGGAAGTATTTTATCAACCATTGTTTTTATTTGCTTGTTATTGATTTTCTTTGCAATGAATTCTCACAAGGTTCAAATTGAAAAAGAGATTGCCCTAAAGCAGAAGAAATTTGAACAAAAGTATTTACAAACTTATACAGATGAGATTGTAGGTTTGTATAATGAGATTCGAGGTTTTCGTCATGACTATGCAGGGATGCTTGTCAGCATGCAAATGGCGATTGACAGTGGAGATTTACACGAAATTGACAGGATTTACAACGAGGTCTTAGTAAAAGCAAATCAGAAATTGAGGTCAGACAAATATACTTACTTTGATTTAAACAACATAGAAGATTCGGCTTTACGAAGTTTAATTGCTCAATCGATTGTCTATGCACGAAAAAATGATGTAGAGTTTACATTGGAAGTAAAGGATATTATTACTAGACTGTCAATAGATTTACTTGATCTTGTTCGTATCATGAGCATTTTATTAAACAATGCCGTTGAAGGTGCTGCAGATAGTTACTTGAAACAAATGGAAGTTGCAGTCATTAAAATGGATTTTGAAACAGTTATAGTTATCCAGAATTCATGCAAAATCACTATGACTCCTTCAGAGGATCTATTTGCCTTAGGTTTTTCTACCAAGGGAAGAAATAGAGGTTTAGGACTTAATAATGTCAAAGAGATCTTAGATAAGTATGACAACATTATCTTAGAAACTGAGATGGAAGACAACACATTCAGACAAATTATTAGATTTAAGAGGGAATTCGAATGAAAGTATTAATTTTAGAAGATGTTATTGAACATCAAGTGAGACTAGAGAGAATATTAAATGAAATCTCGGAAGAATCGAATATTCCTATTTCATATAAGACAACAGGAAAAGTTCGTGAGTTTAAGGAATATATTGAAAATGATGAAGTAAACCAGCTTTATTTCCTAGATATCGATATTCATGGAATCGAGAAAAAGGGCTTTGAAGTAGCACAATTTATCCGTCATCACAATCCCTATGCTATTATTGTCTTTATTACCAGTCGATCTGAATTTGCTACCTTAACCTACAAATACCAGGTATCAGCCCTAGATTTCGTTGATAAAGACATCAATGATGAATTGTTTAAAAAACGTATCGAGCAGAATATCTTCTATACCAAAAGCATGCTACTTGAAAACGAAGATGTTGTAGACTATTTTGATTACAACTATAAGGGAAATGATTTAAAAATCCCTTACCACGATATATTGTATATCGAAACCACAGGTGTTTCTCATAAACTGCGAATTATCGGGAAGAATTTTGCAAAAGAATTCTATGGAACTATGACAGATATTCAGGAAAAGGACAAACATACCCAGCGATTTTATTGCTCCCATAAATCTTTCCTTGTCAATGTGGGAAATGTGAGAGAAATTGATCGAAAGAATTTAGAAGTTGTCTTTTATGAAGATCATCGTTGTCCGATTACTCGTTTAAAAGTCCGCAAACTAAAAGATATTCTAGAGAAAAAATCTAAAAAGTGATTGACAATTAGTAAGAAATTGATATAATGGTTATATCTGCTACAGATAGATGGTCCGTTGGTCAAGGGGTTAAGACACCGCCTTTTCACGGCGGTAACACGGGTTCGAATCCCGTACGGACTATTTTATCCGCCATAGCTCAGTTGGTAGTAGCGCATGACTGTTAATCATGATGTCGTAGGTTCGAGTCCTACTGGCGGAGTAAGATAAAAAAAGAACACCATTGGTGTTCTTTTTTAGTTAACATCACCTAACATTTTCATAAGGAAGTCTGTCATTTCTTGCGGACTTTCTTTTTTTCCGTGAGCAATCCAAGTCTGGCAAACACCAAATAGGGCATTTGTTAGATAAATACTGCTGTATTCTAATTCTATTGGAGTGAGTTGTAATTTCATAAAGCGTTTCTGAAGGTCGGTGCTAAGCATAATGTGAAGCTTATTTCTCAAGAAATTTTGGATTTCTTTTGTCCCATTTTCAGATAAGAGTGCAGCCAAGAGTGGCTCAGACTCTAAATATTCAAATACTTCTAAAATAGCATCTCTTTTGTGATGAGCATGTTTTTGGAAAATATACTCAAAGGTATGAAATAGCTTACTTTGGTAGAGTTCAATCATATCATACTTATCCTTGTAGTGAGTGTAAAAGCTGGAACGACTAATTCCGGCTTTTTCTGCTAACTTGACAGTAGAAATTTGATCAAAGGGCTGGTCCATCAATAATTGAACCATGGCATTTTCGATAATTCGTTTTGTTTTTAAACGTTTGTTACTTTCTTTCATAATTTCTCCTCGTATACAAAAATAGACTATGTGTCTAAAAAAATATTTTTTACCTTGTAATTTAGATTTTTTGATGTATAATCTATTATATCAAAATTTTAGACAATATGTGTAAAAAAGGAGGAAATATGTTTAAAGAATGGAAAGCAATATTTAAAAAACCGACCTTTATCATTGTAATGATAGGGATTTCTCTCATTCCAGCTTTATACAACATTATATTTTTATCGTCCATGTGGGATCCATATGGTCAAGTATCGGAGTTACCTGTGGCAGTTGTCAATAAAGATAAGGAAGCTTCTTATAATGGACAGACAATGAGAATAGGTGAAGACATGGTGTCTAATTTAAAAGAAAATAAGGCTTTAGATTTTCACTTTGTTAATGAAGAGGAAGGGGAAAAAGGGCTAGAAGATGGTGACTACTACATGGTAGTGACTTTACCAAGTGACTTATCTGAAAAAGCTACTTCTATCCTAACGAATCATCCTGAACAGATGCAGATTGATTATCAGACGTCAAGTGGGCATAGCTTTATTGCAAGTAAGATGAGTGATTCTGCAATGACACAATTAAAACAAACTGTCTCTACTAATATTACTGAAACATACACTAAGGCTTTATTTCAAAAAATGAATGATTTGAAGTCTGGAATAAATAAGGCAGCTGAGGGAAGTGAACAATTGGCTAATGGAGCCGATCAGTTGGTGACGGGAAGTCAAACATTGACGACAAATCTTAATACTCTAGCTAACTCAAGTGTAACTTTTTCAAATGGAGCAGATCAATTTACAAAAGGTTTATCTAGCTATGTGTCTGCTATAGAGCAATTACATATTGGTTTAGGAACTTTTAATAGTGGTTTACAAAGTTATACAAATGCTGTCTCACAAGTTGACACTGGACTTGGTCAATTAGCTTCAAAAACTCCTGAGTTGGTGACAGGTGTAAATCAGCTAAATACAGGTATAAAGTCCTATACAGGTGGCGTTTCACAACTGGATACAGGTCTCAATCAATTTTCAGTTGGTGTAAATGCTTATACAAGTAGTGTGAAAGAACTTTCTAACGGAACAAGTCAATTATCCAATCAATCAGATACACTAAGAGATGGAATGGAGCAATTAAATACTGGTATTAAAGAAATTTCAAGCCAATTAGAGTCCTCATCTCAACAAAGTGAAGAAATAGCGCAATTGGCAACAAGCTTAGGAGAACTAAATAAAACACTACAAGCTCTTACAATATCAGATAATACTCAACTGAAAAGTACATTATCAGAAGCTTTGCCAAATCTAACAACTCTTGCTCAGGATATTGTGACCAAAAGTCAGACAGAACAAGAGAAAACTCTTGCAAATCTTCAATCAACAGCTACTTATCAATCTCTTACAGAGGAACAAAAGAAAGAACTGACAGAAGCTATTTCTAAAAATTCTAATTCTACTATTGAGTCAGCAAAAACAATTTTAACAACAGTAGGGGGATTAAAAGAAAGTATAGAGAATTCAGAACAACAAGTATCTAATCTATCTGATGTGCAGACGAAAGCAAATCAACTCTTACCTGCAGCATCTAGCTCCTTGACAACATTGTCAAATGGATTTACAACATTACAAACTTCTGTAAATAATCAGTTAGTTCCTGGAAGTCAGTCAATTGAAAAAGGTGTTGTAAACTATACTAAAGGACTGGATACTATTTCTATTGGTGCTAATCAACTAAGTGAAAAGAATACAAGTTTAACAACTAGTTTAGATAAATTAGTTTCTGGATTAAGTAAGTTGACAGAAAATACATCAACCTTGACAGCTGGAGTAGATGCGTTAGCTGGAAAAGCTCCAGAATTAGTATCAGGTATAGAAAGTTTGTCATCTGGTTCTGCTCAATTGAACAATAAGAGCCCAGAGCTGATAGCAGGTCTTACTACATTACAATTTGGCTCTGGTCAATTAACAGATAAATCAACACAGTTACTTTCTGCAGCATCTCAACTAGGAAGTGGCGCTATGAAGATTGCAGATGGTGCTGGAAAACTAGCAGATGGTGGAACAACCTTAACCTCTAGTCTTGAAAATTTACAGACAGGAGTTGATTCATTAGGACAAGGATTAGGCAATGCTAATAATCAACTTAAATCAGCTTCAACAGAATCTAAAAATGCAGAAACATTATCTGAACCTCTAGTTCTCTCAAAAACAGACAATGACCAAGTCCCTGTAAATGGGATTGCTATGGCTCCTTATATGATATCAGTTGCTCTTTTTGTTGCTGCTATATCTACCAATATGATTTTTGCTAAGTTGCCTTCTGGACGTCATCCAGAGAGTCGTTGGGCTTGGTTGAAGTCTCGCTCTGAAATAAATGGGATTATAGCTGTCTTAGCAGGTGTTTTAGTTTATGGAGGTGTCCATCTTATTGGATTGACTGCGAACCATGAGATGAGGACCTTGATTCTAATTATAATCACAAGTTTAGCTTTCATGTCTATGGTGACAGCTTTAACAACTTGGAATAGCCGTATTGGAGCTTTCTTCTCTCTTATTTTACTTTTATTACAGTTAGCATCAAGTGCAGGGACCTATCCCCTTGCTTTGACAAATGATTTCTTCAAAGGTGTCAATCCTTGGTTACCAATGAGTTATTCTGTATCAGGCTTACGACAAACAATCTCTATGACAGGAAATATTCATCATCAAGTGATTTTCCTTATTATAACTCTAGCTTTCTTTACTGCTTTAGGTATGCTAGCTTATCAACCTAAGAAAATGGAAGAAGATTAAAAAGATTGGCCAAGGAATTGGTCAATCTTTTTCTGTCTTAGATAAATTTCGTCTGTGATTATAGATTCCAAAAAGAAGAAGGGCAGTTAGTGAGCAGGCTGCTCCAATAACAAAACCATTGGGTATAAAGGAAAGTGTAATGGTGCCTTTTCCCTTTGGAACATCAACTTTCATAAAACCAGTCTGAGCCTGCTTGATTTCAAGTTTTTTCCCATCTTGGAATGCAGACCAACCTTTGTCATAAGGAATAGTGAAGAAAATAGAGGTATCTTGTTTTACTTCATATGTAGCAAATACTTTATTTTTAGAGGTGGATACTTCTACAGGTTGTTCTTTAATCTTTTGAATTGCCTCAGTAAGAGCCTGAGTATCTAAACGATAGAAGGTTGGAGATTCAAATGACACCTGAGAATTTCCAGGGAAACTAACACTGATATTGAAAGTTTTTTGTTCTTCAGTATAACCCAAATTAAAGAAATTAAATGCATTGTCATTTGTAAAAGTCTTTTTTTCACCGTTGACAATGATGTCAACTTTCTTTTGTTTATCATTCGTAAAATGAAGATTTGAAAAAGAGAGATAGACTTGGCTATTTTGAGGAACCTCAATTTGATAATCAATCTTTGCATCTTCATTCGCAGAACCTGTGATGCTCGTTAAACCATCTGAAGTATCTGTTTTATCAGATGCTATTTGGGAGAAGTAATCTAAGTTGAGATTAGCAAGCTGGTTTATAAATAAAGCCTGATTATCTAAAGTGTGATTGTTAAAGTCTACATCTTTGTAAATAGATTGAGTGGCAAAGGCAATGGGTAAAGAGAGTTGATTTTTATATAAGGTTAAATGATCCTTTTGATAAATCTCTTGAAAGCCATACTTATCAAGTGAAGTTTCAGAAATATTGTATTGGATTCCAAATAAACTGTCTGCTAAAAGACTGTTATTTGCATAACGGAGATTAAGGTTGGTTCCAGAGGATTTGAATCCCAGTTTATCCAAACTAGTGCTAGCTGAACGATTTCGTACAGACGAAAATTGAGAGATTCCATTGTAGTTAAATTTCATACTGTCATTTCCAGTCTGAATTTGCAGTTTTTCAGTACGTGTAAATGAATTGTCAATTTTGTTTAGAATGGATTCCATAGCGGTGATATCTCTATTATAGGCGCTACGAGAAGCAAAGGCCCATTCTTTAGCTATTCCTTCCATTTGAGATGATGCATTTAAGCTTATCTCAGCTGTTATAAATAAAGACAAAAGAATTGCAAATAGATTTACAGAGATAAATTTTCTAATGAGTGCAAGAAGTAAAAGAGCATAAACTAGTAGAAATTCAAGAGTGAGTAGGATATTCAAATCAGTTAAAAAAGAATAGTGTGATTTAAAATAGACAGTGGCCAAAAATCCTGTTAGTACAAGAAAAAGTGAGACAAATAGATTCCATATCTTCAGTTCTTTCAGACGATTTAAGACTTCTGCTGCAGTATAAATTAACAGAGTGGAAAAAATCCAAGCATAGCGATGCAAAAACATATTTGGGGTATGCATCCCTTGCCAAAATAAATCAAGTGCTTCTATGTAAAAGCTTGTTATTAAAAAAGTAAAGAAAATTGCATAGGTAAGTTTCACGTGAAACCTTATGGATTTTATTGTGAAAAATAGAATGGTCAAAATAAAAGGAAGCAATCCAACAAAAATCATTGGTATAGATCCATATTTAGTTGTATCAAAAGATCCAATGAATTGTTTTGCTAAAATATCCAGATACCAGCTACTGTCTGTTTTCAATTTTGTGATGGCAGTCAACTTCTCTCCATGAGTTTGTAAATCAAACAGTGTAGGAAGAGTCATAATCAAACTAGCCATTCCTGCTAAAAAGGAAGTGATAATAAAATCTATAAAAGATGATTTTCGAGTTTTAAAGTCCCAAGAAATTTGGCAGAGATACCAGAAAATAAGAAACAATGCTGTCATATACCCAAAATAATAATTTTGAATAAATAAGATTGACAAACTTGTAAAGTATAGTAGGCGCTTCTTTTGTGTTATAAGTAGGTGTAAACCAGTTATAATTAAAGGAATCAAGATAAAAACATCTAGCCAGGTTTTAATCTCTAACTGACTGACAGTGAAGCTCATTAAAGCATAGGAAGTAGATAAGGCAAGTTTTAAAAATTTTGGGATATCTTTAAATAATCTATTTAGACTAAAGAAGGTTGACAGACCAATCAATCCAAATTTTAAGAGAGTGGTTAGATAGACAGCATCTGGCATATTCGACAGATTAAAAAAGTAAACTAGGGGTGAAAGAAAACTACCCAAGTAATAACTAGATAGAGCATAGAAATTCAGTCCGAGGCCACTTGTAAAGGTGTAAAACAAACTACCATTTCCATGCAGAATATTTCGTAAAGCTACATCAAAAATAACGTATTGATGGAAACCGTCTCCTAATAGTGGAGATGCATCGCTATTCCAGTAGATACCTTGAGTTAGGTATACTCCAGTCATAATTACTAAAGGAATGATGAAAGAAACAAAATAGGTCCAATATGTTTTAAAAAATGATTTCATGTTACCTCGTAGAATGATAGAAAACTCAGTTGGTTACCCCAACTGAGTTTTGAAGTCTTATTTAATCTTTCCAAAGTTCTTTAACTTTTGCTTGTACTTCTGCATTTTCTAGGAATTCATCGTAGGTTTCATCAATACGATCAATGACGCCATTCTTAGACAAAACAATAATATGGTTTGCTAAAGTTTGAATGAACTCGTGATCATGACTAGCAAAGATGATTGATTCTTTAAAGTTTTTCAATCCATCGTTCAAGCTTGAGATAGATTCCAAGTCCAAGTGATTTGTTGGATCATCAAGTACAAGGACATTTGATTTCAAGAGCATGAGTTTTGAAAGCATGACACGTACTTTTTCTCCCCCTGACAAGACGTTTACAGGTTTGTTAACCTCATCTCCAGAAAAGAGCATACGACCAAGGAAACCACGTAGGAAGGTATTGTCATCTTCTTCTTTACTTGCAAATTGACGCAGCCAGTCAAGGATTGACTCTCCTCCTGCAAAATCAGCCGAGTTGTCTTTTGGCAAGTAAGAACGGCTAGTAGTAACTCCCCACTTGACAGTTCCTTCATAGTCGATGTCACCCATAATTGCACGAATTAATGCAGTCGTTTGGATGTCATTTTGTCCAATAAGAGCTGTCTTATCACCTGGACGCAAGATGAAACTAATATTGTCTAGGATAGTTTCGCCATCAATCTTTACAGTTAGATTTTCTACTGTCAAGAGATCATTACCAATCTCACGTTCTGCTTTAAAGTTGATAAATGGGTATTTACGACTAGAAGGAACAATCTCTTCTAATTCAATCTTGTCAAGCATTTTTTTACGAGACGTTGCTTGTCTTGACTTAGAAGCGTTGGCAGAGAAGCGAGCAACGAATTCTTGCAATTGCTTAATTTTTTCTTCTGCCTTGGCATTACGGTCTGCTAGCAATTTAGCAGCAAGCTCAGAAGATTCCTTCCAGAAGTCGTAGTTTCCAACATAGAGTTTAATTTTTCCAAAGTCAAGGTCAGCCATATGAGTACACACTTTGTTTAAGAAGTGACGGTCGTGGGATACTACGATAACAGTGTTATCAAAGTCAATCAAGAAGTCTTCTAGCCAAGTAATAGATTGGATGTCCAACCCGTTGGTCGGCTCGTCCAAGAGAAGAACATCTGGTTTACCAAAAAGTGCTTTAGCAAGGAGAACCTTAACTTTTTCACCATTGGCCAATTCGCTCATGTTTTGATAGTGCAATTCTTCTGGAATGTTTAGATTTTGAAGTAATTGGGATGCTTCACTTTCTGCTTCCCAACCTCCAAGTTCAGCAAATTCACCTTCAAGTTCAGCTGCACGAACACCATCTTCATCGGAAAAATCTTCCTTCATGTAAATGGCATCTTTTTCTTTCATGATGTTGTAAAGTTTTTCATTTCCCATAATGACAACATCAATAACTCGCTCATCTTCATAGTCAAAATGATTTTGACGGAGAACAGAGAGACGTTCATCTGGACCAAGAGAGATGTGACCAGTTGTTGGCTCGATATCACCAGCTAAGATTTTTAAGAATGTAGACTTCCCAGCACCATTAGCACCAATCAATCCGTATGTATTTCCTTCTGTAAATTTGATATTGACATCATCAAAAAGTTTGCGATCACTAAAACGTAGTGAAACATCAGATACTGTAAGCAATGTTTTTCTCCTATAATATGTAATACATTTATTCTACTAGAAAAGAGAGAAATATTCAAATTTTTGTTTGTCAATTTTATGTCAATTAAGTTTACAGGTTTATTTACAATGAGTTAGTTGTTTGATTTAAATAATTTTCTGTTATTTTAACAAAAAAATGCTATAATTGAAGAGACCATTTCGAAGGAGAAAAAAATGACGAAACCCATTATTTTAACAGGAGATCGCCCGACAGGAAAACTGCATATTGGACATTATGTTGGGAGTCTTAAAAATAGAGTATTACTGCAGGAAGAAGACAAGTATGAGATGTTTGTTTTTTTGGCGGACCAACAAGCATTGACAGATCACGCCAAAGATCCTCAAACGATTGTAGAATCGATTGGGAATGTTGCCTTAGATTACCTAGCAGTTGGATTAGATCCAAGTAAATCAACCATCTTTATTCAAAGTCAGATTCCAGAGTTAGCTGAACTGTCTATGTACTATATGAATTTGGTGTCACTAGCTCGTTTGGAAAGGAATCCGACAGTAAAAACAGAGATCGCTCAGAAAGGGTTTGGAGAAAGTATTCCGACAGGATTTCTGGTTTATCCGATTGCGCAAGCAGCAGATATTACTGCCTTCAAGGCTAATTATGTTCCTGTTGGGACAGATCAGAAACCAATGATTGAGCAAACTCGTGAGATTGTTCGTTCCTTTAATCATGCTTATAATTGTGAGGTCTTGGTGGAGCCGGAAGGTATTTATCCAGAAAATGAGAGAGCAGGGCGTTTGCCAGGTCTAGATGGAAATGCTAAAATGTCTAAATCCCTTAATAATGGTATTTATCTAGCTGATGATGCGGATACGTTGCGTAAAAAAGTCATGAGCATGTATACTGATCCAGACCATATTCGGGTTGAGGATCCAGGTAAGATTGAAGGAAATATGGTTTTCCATTATCTAGATGTGTTTGGTCGTCCAGAAGATGCTCAAGACATTGCAGATATGAAAGAACATTATCAACGTGGTGGTCTTGGTGATGTGAAGACGAAACGTTATCTACTTGAAATATTAGAACGGGAACTTGGTCCTATTCGTGAGCGCCGTATCGAATTTGCTAAGGATATGGGAGAAGTGTACAATATGCTTCAAAAAGGTAGTGAGAAAGCGCGTGAGGTTGCGGGGCAAACTCTATCTGAAGTTAAGGGAGCAATGGGACTAAATTATTTTAAATAATAGATAAAATATGAATCGTAAAACTATCTCTTCCATAGGATCACAGGGATAGTTTTTTTATGATTTCTACCATAAATATAATTGACAAATTTTCATAGAATGGTATGATAGATACAATACAAAAAGAGTCAAGCTCAAAAAGAAAGAAAAGAGGAAACTTGAATGTCTAATTGGGATACTAAATTTTTAAAAAAAGGTTTTACCTTTGATGATGTATTGCTCATTCCAGCAGAAAGTCATGTATTGCCTAATGATGCAGATTTAACAACAAAATTGGCAGATAATCTGACTTTAAATATCCCAATTATAACAGCCGCCATGGATACAGTCACAGAAAGTCAAATGGCTATTGCCATTGCTCGTGCAGGTGGTCTTGGAGTAATCCATAAAAATATGTCTATTGCGCAACAGGCAGATGAAGTTCGCAAGGTAAAACGTTCTGAAAATGGTGTTATTATTGATCCATTCTTCTTGACTCCAGAACACACGATTGCTGAAGCAGATGAACTGATGGGACGTTACCGTATCAGTGGTGTTCCAGTTGTGGAGACACTTGAAAATCGTAAATTGGTTGGTATTCTAACAAACCGAGATCTTCGCTTTATTTCAGATTACAATCAGCCAATCTCAAACCATATGACCAGTGAAAATCTTGTTACTGCTCCTGTTGGTACAGACCTTGCAACAGCTGAAAGCATTCTTCAAGAACACCGTATTGAAAAACTTCCTTTAGTGGATGAAGAAGGTCGTCTTTCTGGCTTGATTACTATTAAGGACATTGAAAAAGTTATTGAGTTTCCAAATGCTGCAAAAGATGAGTTTGGTCGTCTCTTAGTTGCAGGTGCAGTAGGTGTTACTTCAGATACATTTGAACGTGCCGAAGCCCTTTTTGAAGCAGGAGCGGATGCAATTGTTATTGATACTGCCCATGGTCACTCTGCTGGTGTTCTACGTAAAATTGCTGAAATTCGTGCTCACTTCCCAGACCGCACTTTGATTGCGGGTAATATTGCCACTGCTGAAGGTGCGCGTGCTCTTTATGATGCAGGTGTAGATGTTGTCAAAGTCGGTATTGGACCAGGTTCTATCTGTACCACTCGTGTGATTGCAGGGGTTGGTGTCCCACAAGTGACAGCAATCTATGATGCAGCAGCAGTTGCGCGTGAATATGGAAAAACAATCATTGCTGATGGTGGAATCAAGTATTCTGGAGATATTGTAAAAGCCCTTGCTGCAGGTGGAAATGCAGTTATGCTTGGATCAATGTTCGCTGGAACAGACGAAGCACCAGGTGAAACGGAAATCTTCCAAGGACGTAAGTTTAAAACTTACCGTGGTATGGGATCAATCGCTGCAATGAAGAAAGGTTCAAGTGACCGTTACTTCCAAGGTTCTGTCAATGAAGCAAACAAACTTGTTCCAGAAGGAATTGAAGGACGTGTTGCCTATAAAGGTGCAGCAGCTGATATTGTCTTCCAAATGATTGGTGGTATTCGCTCTGGTATGGGTTACTGTGGTGCAGCTAACCTTAAAGAATTACACGACAACGCTCAATTTATTGAAATGTCTGGGGCTGGTCTAAAAGAAAGCCATCCTCATGATGTACAAATCACTAATGAGGCACCAAACTACTCTATGTAAGTAGTAAAAAGAACTCCTGATTTTCAGGAGTCCTTTTTGTTTACAAAGTTGTCAATGTTGATTTACAGAAATTTTACCATTTTGAATGTTGAAAATACTAAGGTTTTCTGGCAAGTTTTGTAAGTGGTCTAAACTTGTTGTTGTAATAAAGGTTTGGATAGATTGAGAAATGGTTTCTAGTAATTTTAGTTGCCGTGTATTGTCAAGTTCGCTCATAACATCATCAAGCAGTAGTATCGGAGACTCATTGGTAATACTTTCCATTAGCTCAATTTCCGCCAGTTTTATAGAAAGAACAAGGCTACGATGTTGACCTTGGCTTCCAAAACTAGCATCCATACCATTGATATAAAAAGAAATATCATCTCGATGAGGGCCAACTCCAGTATTCTTTTTAAATAAATCTCTGGATCTGCTTTTATCTAAAGCAATTTTAAAGGAACTTGTTAGCTGTTCTTCATTAGTGAAGTTGACAGATGATTGATAAGATATTGATAGTTCTTCTAATTTATTTGAAATTTCTAAGTGTTTTTTTTGGCCAAATTTCTCTAAGTCTTTAATGAATTTTATCCGATGCTTTATAACACGACAACCATAATCTATTAACTGATCATCTAAGACTGACAGAAATGTTTCATCAATCTTTTGGCTGGATTTTAGGTAAGTATTTCTCTGCTTGAGTATATGGTTATAGTTTGACAAGTCTGACAAGTAGATTGGTTTAATTTGTCCCAGTTCGATGTCTATAAACTTTCGACGGACAGAAGGTGCTCCCTTAATTAGCTGGAGATCTTCAGGCGCGAAGAGGACAACATTCATATGTCCAATGTAGTCTGATAGGCGCGCTTGTTTTAAGTGATTGACCTTAGTCACACGCCCTTTTGGTGTTAAATCAATTTCTAGAGGGATAGAGCTTGTTTTTTTCTGTAGCAAGCCAGAAAGATGGAGTTGCTCGTTATCAAAATGAATGAGATTTTTATCTGTACGAGTCCGATGACTACGTGTCAAGGCTAAGAAATAGATTGCCTCTAGAATATTGGTTTTTCCTTGTGCATTTTGACCTAGAAAGACATTTAATTTTGGATTGAAATCAATTTTTGCCTCTTTGTAGTTTCGAAAGGTTTTAATTGTTAAATGTTGGAGCCACATGGTTATCTTCCTGGAAAACGTGGAACTTGTTTGGTTTTAGGTGATGAAGAAGTTTTTTGTTTTTCTTTCTTGACACCTTTATTCATCTCTTTGACAAGTTTAGCAATTCGCTCTTTCTCAATCTTATCTGCTTGATACTCTTCTTGCTCTTTTAAACTTGGTTGTGTCAAGGTGATGTCAATCTTTAAATCAGGAATGTCAATCGTATCTCCAACACGAATTTTTTTCCCACGTCTACTTTCTAACTCACCATTAAAGTAAACTTGATGATCCATTAAAAAGGATTTGATAGCACCACCGCTTTGTATAATTCCAAGTTCTTTTAGGAGGGCTTGGAGCGTAATAAATTCTTCAAATAATTTGTATTCCATAATTCACCTCAATCTTTGGTATTATACCATATTTTCCTTGAAATAGCTGAAGGAAAGTTAGTTGAAATGAAAACGGTTTTACTCTTTAAAGCTATAAAGAGAACAAGAAAAATTTTGATTTTCGTGGTATAATAGAACTCTATATGTAAGGAGGTAAGGTATGGAATTAGTGCCTGGAATTTCAGCACATTTTGTTCAATCCAAAAAGTTTAAAACAAATAAAATCACTATTCGTTTTACTGCTCCCTTATCTCTTGAGACAATAGCAGGACGCATGTTAAGTGCTAGTATGTTGGAGACGGCAAATCAAGCTTATCCCACATCACAAGCATTTCGCAGATACTTGGCAAGTTTATATGGAACAGATATTTCCACAAGTGCTTATCGTAGGGGACAGGCACATATTCTTGACTTAACATTTACTTATGTGAGGGATGATTTTTTAAGCAAAAAGAATGTCTTGACTTCTCGAATTTTGGAATTGGTGAGACAGACTTTATTTGCTCCCTTAGCTCAAGATGGTGCTTTTGAGCCAGCTTTATTTGAAATTGAAAGAAAACAGTTATTGGCTAGTCTAGCTACTGATATGGATGATTCATTTTATTTTGCTCATAAGGAGTTGGATAGCTTGTTCTTCCATGATGAGCGTCTTCAATTGAGATACAGTGATTTACGAAATAGCATTTTAAATGAGTCTCCGGAAAGTGGCTACATGTGCTTTCAAAATACTCTGAAAAATGATCGTATTGATTTCTTTTTCTTAGGTGATTTTAATGAAGTAGAAATTACAGAATCACTGAAGTCATTACCCTTTACAGCTAGAGAGAACGGCGTCACTATCCAGTACCATCAATCTTATTCGAATGTTCTACGAGAAGGAATGTTTCAGAGGAATGTTGGGCAATCTATTTTGGAATTAGGCTATCATTCTCCTGTAAAATATGGTGATGATGAGCATTTGCCCATGCTTGTTATGAATGGTTTGTTGGGTGAATTTGCACATTCGAAACTTTTTACAAATGTTCGTGAAAATGCTGGAATAGCCTATACAGTCTCTAGTCAATTGGATTTGTTTAGTGGTCTGTTAAGGATGTATGCGGGTATTGATAGAGAAAATCGAAATCAGGCTAGAAAATTGATGAATCATCAGTTGCTAGATTTGAAAAAGGGCAACTTTACAGATTTTGAGCTTGAACAAACCAAGGAGATGATTCGACGATCTTTGTTGATGGCTCAAGATAATCAACAGGCCCTAGTTGAAAGAGTCTATTTGAATGCTCTATTGGGGAAATCAAGCTTTGACATTGATCGATTGGTGGCAAAATTAGAGAGTGTTGATAAAGAAGCTGTATGTAAAGCTGCCAATAGTTTGAAGTTACAAGCGATTTACTTTATGGAAGGAGTAGAATGACAAAGGTTACTTTTGAAGAAAAATACTATCCTGCTGTAAAGGAAACAGTCTACAAAACAAAATTGTCAAATGGATTGACAGTTTCTTTACTCCCTAAGCAAGATTTCAATGAGGTTTATGGGATTGTAACAGTTCAATTTGGTTCTGTAGATGCAACTTATACAAGCTTGGGAAAAGGTTTACGTCATCATCCAGCAGGAATTGCACATTTTCTTGAACATAAATTGTTTGAAAGAGAAAATTCGGAGGATATAATGGCTGCTTTTACTCGATTAGGTGCGGACAGTAATGCCTTTACAAGCTTTACTAAGACCAGCTATCTTTTTTCAACAATTGACCATCTATTAGAGAATTTAGATTTGCTAGATGAGTTAGTCGGAGGTGTTCATTTTACAGAAGAGTCTATTTTGAGGGAACAGGATATTATCCAGCAAGAACGAGAAATGTACCAAGATGATCCAGACTCACGCTTGTTTTTTGCAACATTAGCCAACCTTTATCCTGATACTCCTTTAGCAATAGACATTGTTGGAAGTGAAAAATCAATTTCTGAGATTCAAGTTTCAAATTTAAAAGAGAACTTTACAGAGTTTTACAAACCTGTCAATATGTCACTGTTTTTAGTTGGAAATATTGATGTAAGAGTTGTTGAGGAATACTTTTCGAAAAAGGGAAAGGAAGTTTCAAACCAGTTTATGGTTTCAAAAGAGCAACTACCCTTGCAGCCTGTGAAGCAAACAGATAGTCTTCGGATGGAAGTTTCTTCACCCAAACTTGCTGTTGCGATTAGAGGTAATGGGCAAATAACAGAAGCTGAGTCTTATCGTTACAATATTTTATTGAAATTACTATTTACGATGATGTTTGGTTGGACTTCTGATCGTTTTCAAAGGTTATATGAGTCTGGGAAGCTAGATGCGTCATTGTCACTTGAGGTTGAAGTCAACAGTCGCTTTCATTTTGTGATATTGACAATGGACACCAAAGAGCCTGTTTCTCTGTCGCATCAATTTCGTAAAGCGATTCGTCAGTTTAGTAGTGATGCGGATATTACAGAGGAACATTTAGATCTTGTTAAGAGTGAGATGTTTGGGGAATTTTTCAGTAGCATGAACTCTTTGGAATTTATTGCAACTCAATACGATCCGATGGATCGCGGAGAAACAATTTTTGATTTTCCGAAAATTTTACAGGAAATTACTTTGGAGGATGTTCTAGAAGCTGGACATCGTTTGATTGATAATGGTGATCTAGTTGATTTTACAATCTTTCCAGCTTAAAAGATGACTAATACTAGAAAGAAGGAATGGTACGTATGAGAAAAAAAACAATTGGCGAGGTTCTACGTTTAGCTAGAATTAATCAGGGATTGAGTTTAGAAGAATTGCAGGAAAAAACTGAAATTCAGTTGCATTTTCTAGAAGCTATGGAGGCAGATGATTTTGATCAACTTCCTAGTACCTTCTATGCTCGTTCTTTTTTAAGAAAATATGCCTGGGCAGTAGAGTTAGATGAAAGAATTGTTTTGGATGCCTACGATTCAGGTAGTATGATCACTTATGAAGAGGTTGATGTTGATGAAGAAGACCTATCTGGTCGTAGACGGTCAAATAAGAAAAAAACGTCTTATCTTCCTTTGTTTTATTTTGTGCTATTTGCTTTGTCAATTTTAATTTTTGTGACTTACTATGTTTGGAACTACATCCAAACTCAGCCAAGTCCTTCTTCAGCTAATTATAGTGTTGTGAGTTCAACTAGTTCCACAACCTCATCTGGTTCATCTTCTAGTAGTCAGACGTCTAGCTCGTCTTCTACTACGGAATCAACTATTACAGTGTCAGGCGAAGGAAACCGCATTGAAGCTCGGTATAAAACGAGTAAGGAAACCGCTACTGTTCAATTGGCAGTTTCAGATGAAGCTAGTTGGGTTAGTGTTTCAGGAAGTGAGCTGGAGGGTGGTGTGACACTATCCGCAGACAATAAGAATGCAAAAACAACAGTTTCAACTAAGAATCCCGTTACCATTACTTTAGGTGTAGTGAAGGGAGTTACTGTGACTGTGGACAATCAAACGATTGATACTTCGAAGCTGACAACTCAGACTGGAACTGTAACACTTACATTTACTACAGATTAAGGAAAAATCAATGAAAAAAGAACAAATTCCTAATGTATTAACAATTGGTAGAATTCTCTTTATACCTCTCTTTATTCTTATTTTGACTTTGGGCCATTCACAAGGCAGTCATTTGCTAGCAGCTATAATTTTTGCAGTTGCTAGTATAACGGATTATCTTGATGGCTATCTTGCTCGTAAATGGAATGTAGTCAGCAACTTTGGAAAGTTTGCTGATCCGATGGCCGATAAGCTGTTGGTTATGTCAGCTTTTATCATGTTGATTGAGTTAGGTATGGCTCCAGCTTGGGTTGTTGCTATTATCATCTGTCGTGAACTTGCGGTGACAGGCTTGCGCTTGTTGCTTGTTGAGACGGGAGGGACAGTTCTAGCAGCAGCGATGCCAGGGAAAATCAAGACCTTTAGTCAGATGTTTGCCATTATCTTTTTGCTCTTACATTGGAATTTAATTGGTCAGCTGTTGCTTTATATCGCTTTGTTTTTCACTATCTACTCTGGCTATGATTATTTCAAGGGTAGCGCTCATGTATTCAAAGGGACATTTGGTTCGAAATGAAATCGATTATTGAAGTAAAAAATCTGTCTTTTCGTTACAAGGAAGAACAGGAACATTATGACGTTAATAATGTCTCGTTTCACGTGAAACGGGGAGAATGGCTTTCGATTGTAGGTCATAATGGGAGTGGGAAATCGACAACTATCCGTTTGATTGATGGCTTGCTTGAAGCAGATTCTGGGGAAATCTGGATAGATGGGCAATTGCTGTCCTCTGAGAATGTTTGGGACTTACGCCGTCAAATTGGTATGGTTTTTCAAAATCCAGATAACCAATTTGTGGGGGCGACTGTTGAAGATGATGTTGCCTTCGGTCTAGAAAATCAGGGACTTCCTCGTGAAGAAATGAAGAAGAGAGTGGCTGATTCTTTGGAGTTGGTAGGGATGCTGGACTTTAAGAAGAGAGAACCAGCTCGTTTATCTGGTGGACAAAAACAGCGAGTGGCCATTGCAGGAGTTGTTGCCTTGAGGCCAGCTATTTTAATTCTGGACGAGGCTACAAGTATGTTGGATCCCGAGGGACGACGAGAACTAATTCAGACAGTTCAAGAGATTCGAAAAGACCACCAGATGACAGTCGTCTCCATTACACATGACTTAGAAGAAGTTGCGATGAGTGATCGTGTCTTGGTCATGAAAAAAGGCCAAGTGGAGTCAACCAGCAGCCCAAGAGAACTTTTTTCTCGGGATGACCTTGACCAGATAGGGTTAGATGAGCCTTTTACTAATCAATTGAGAGAATCTTTGAGAGAGACTGGTTATCAGTTGCCGGATGGCTATTTGACAGAAGGAGAGCTAGAGGACAAGTTATGGGAATTACTCTAGAAAATGTGAGCTTTACCTATCAAGAGGGGACTCCCCTATCTTCATCAGCCTTGACTGATGTTTCCTTGACGATTGAGGATGGTTCCTATACGGCTTTGGTAGGGCACACAGGTAGTGGGAAATCAACGATTTTACAGCTCTTAAATGGCCTATTGGTACCAAGTAAGGGTTCTGTTCGAGTTTTCGATACCGTCATTACCCCTACATCAACCAATAAAGAAATTCGCCAGATTCGAAAGCAAGTCGGTCTAGTGTTTCAATTTGCTGAAAATCAGATTTTCGAAGAGACTGTTTTGAAAGATGTTGCATTTGGACCGCAAAATTTTGGAGTTTCTGAGGAAGAGGCCAAGAAAATTGCGCGTGAAAAGTTAGCCTTGGTAGGCATCGATGAGTCACTCTTTGAGCGCAGTCCTTTTGAACTTTCGGGTGGTCAGATGAGACGTGTGGCTATAGCAGGTATGCTAGCCATGGAGCCAACTGTCTTGGTTTTGGATGAGCCAACAGCAGGGCTAGATCCTCTGGGCAGAAAAGAACTGATGACCTTGTTTAAAAAACTCCACCTTTCTGGAATGACAATCGTTCTGGTAACGCATTTGATGGATGACGTAGCTACGTATGCTGATCAGGTCTATGTTATGGAAAAGGGGCGTTTGGTCAAAAGTGGCAAACCGAGCGAAGCTTTCCAAGATGTAGCATCTATGGAAAAAGTGCAGTTAGGTGTGCCTAAAATCACAGCCTTTTGTAAGCGTTTGGCAGATAGAGGTGTAGCTTTTAAAAAATTGCCAATCAAGATAGAGGAGTTTAAGGAGTCGCTAAATGGATAGTATGATTTTAGGGCGTTATATACCGGGGGATTCCATCATTCATCGCTTGGATCCCCGTAGCAAATTGCTTGCCATGATTCTGCTGATTTTGATTGTATTTTGGGCCAATAATCCCCTCACCAATCTCATTCTGTTTGTAGCGACAGGTATATTTATCGCTTTGTCAGGCGTTTCCCTCTCATTTTTCGTTCAGGGATTAAAATCCATGTTCTTCTTGATCGCTTTTACGACTCTTTTTCAGCTCTTTTTCATTTCAAGTGGAAATGTCTTATTTGAGTTTTCTTTTATAAGAATAACGGATTATGCTTTGCAACAAGCAGGAATCATTTTCTGTCGTTTTTTGTTGATTATTTTCTTTTCAACTTTGTTAACCTTAACGACCATGCCCTTGAGTCTGGCAGCTGCAGTTGAAGCTCTTTTAGCACCGCTGAAACGCGTGAAAGTTCCCGTTCATGAAATTGGTCTCATGTTATCAATGAGTTTGCGTTTTGTTCCAACCTTGATGGATGACACAACGAGAATTATGAATGCTCAAAAAGCTCGTGGAGTTGACTTTGGCGAAGGTAGCATCGTTCAAAAAGTAAAGGCTATGATTCCAATTTTAATTCCTCTTTTTGCGACGAGCTTAAAGCGTGCAGATTCATTGGCAATAGCCATGGAAGCGCGTGGTTATCAGGGAGGAAAGGGTAGAAGTCAGTATAGACAGTTGAGATGGAGTCAAAAGGATACACTGGCAATTCTTGTGATTTTGGTACTGGGATGTTTCTTATTTTTCTTAAAATCTTAGCAGGTTTGTAGGATTGATAAGAAGCTCACAGTAGCAGGTTTTTAGTATAAAGGTAGGAATATGAACCGTTTTAAAAAATCAAAATATCTAATCATCGTTTTTGTCACAGTTCTGGCAGTTTCTGTACTATTAGTGACAACCTATTCAAGCGCTATTGTGACGAAACTAGGAGATGGGATTTCCTTGGTAGATAGAATTGTTCAAAAACCCTTTCAGTGGTTTGATACTTTCAAATCGGATTTGGGACATTTGACGCAGACTTACAATGAAAATGAGAGTCTAAAGAAACAACTTTATCAACTAGAGGTGGAGTCTAATCAATCAGAAAGTTTAAAAAATGAAAATGAACAATTACGTCAGTTGCTGGATATGAAGTCAAAATTGCAGGCTACAAAAACCATTGCAGCAGATGTGATTATGCGAGCTCCAGTATCTTGGAAACAAGAGTTAACAATTGATGCGGGAAGTTCAAAAGGAGCATCTGAAAATATGTTGGCCATTGCAAACGGGGGTTTGATTGGTAGTGTTTCAAAGGTGGAGGATCATTCAACAACGATCAACCTATTGACAAACACCGAAAATTCAGACAAAATTTCTGTTAAAATCCTGCATGGTTCTACTGAAATTTACGGGATTATCGTTGGTTATGATAAGGAGTCAGAACTGCTTAAAATTAGCCAATTAAATAGTAACAGCGACATTAGCGCAGGAGACAAGGTGACTACAGGGGGGCTCGGAAACTTTAATGTTAAGGATATCCCTGTTGGAGAGGTTGTTGCTACAACACACAGCAGTGATTATCTAACAAAGGAAGTAACAGTCAAGTTAAGTGCTGACACCAAAAATCTTCACGTGGTAGAGTTAGTGGGGAATTAGCAATGAGACTGTTAAAACAAATTGGTATTTTCTTTTTACTCCCTTTTGTCGTACTAATTGATGCACATATTGGACAATTAGCGGGATCCTTCTTCCCTCACTTTCATTTAGCAAGTCATTTTCTGTTTTTATTTCTCTTGTTTGAGACAATTGAGGTTTCAGAATATCTCTATCTAGCTTATTGCGGTATAGTGGGTTTAGTGTACGATATCTATTTTTTCCACTTGATAGGAATTGCAACACTTCTATTTATCTTGATAGGAGCTTCGCTCCATAAATTTAATAGTGTAATTTTGCTAAACCGTTGGACAAGAATGTTAACAATAGTTGTGATGAGTTTCCTATTTGATATGGGGAGTTATCTTCTTGCTTTGGCTGTGGGATTGACGGTAGATTCTATGCCAGTCTTCATTGTCTATAGTCTTGTCCCATCAATGATTCTGAACTTCTTATGGATGGTGATTTTCCAATATATTTTTGAAAAATGTTATCTATAAGAAAGAAATAAAAATGTAACAAAGGCGTAATATTTATTATGTCTTTTTTTGGTATACTAGTAATGTCTTAAATAGAAGGAGTATCTACACAATATGAAGAAAAAAATCTTAGCGTCACTTTTATTAAGTACAGTATTGGTTTCACAAGCGGCGGTATTAACAACTGTTCATGCTGAAACAACTGATGAAAAGATTGCTGCTCAAGATAGTAAGATTAGTAATTTGACATCTCAACAAAAAGAAGCTCAAAAACAAGTAGATGAAATCCAAACGCAAGTTACAGCTATCCAAACTCAACAAACGAACTTGGAAGCTGAGAACGAAACTCTACAAGCTGAATCTAAAAAACTTGAAGGAGAAATTACAGAGCTTTCTAAGAACATTGTTGCTCGTAATGAATCTTTGGAGAAACAAGCACGTAGCGCACAAACAAACGGTGCTGCAACTAGCTATATCAATACAATTGTAAACTCAAAATCAATTACAGAAGCTATTTCACGTGTTGCAGCAATGAGCGAGATTGTATCAGCTAACAACAAAATGTTGGAACAACAGAAAGCTGATAAGAAATCTATCGCTGAAAAACAGGTTGCAAATAATGAAGCAATCAACACTGTCATTGCGAACCAACAAACGCTTGCTGACGATGCACAAGCATTGACAACAAAACAAGCAGAGTTGAAAGTTGCTGAGTTAAACCTTGCTGCAGAGAAAGCTACTGCAGAAAGCGATAAAGCTACTTTATTGGAACAAAAAGCAGCAGCAGAGGCAGAAGCAAAAGCAGCAGCTGAAGCAGAAGCGGCTTATAAAGCACGTCAAACAAGCCAACAACAATCGGTTGTTGCTTCTGGAAATACAACACTTTCAGATCAAGTGCAAGCGACTTCAAGCTCTTCATCAGATGATGATTCAAGCTACACTCCAGCGCCTGCACCAACTCCAACAAGACAGCGTCCAACATACAGTACAAATGCTTCAAGTTATCCAACTGGAGAATGTACTTGGGGAGCTAAAACATTAGCACCTTGGGCTGGAGATTACTGGGGTAACGGAGCGCAGTGGGCTACAAGTGCAGCAGCTGCAGGATTCCGTACTGGATCAACTCCACAAGTTGGTGCGATTGCATGTTGGAATGACGGTGGATATGGACACGTAGCGGTTGTTACAGCAGTTTCATCGTCAACTAGCATTCAAGTATCAGAATCAAACTATGGTGGAGATCGTACAATCGGTAACAAACGTGGATGGTTCAACCCAACTACAACTTCTGAAGGTTACGTAACATATATCTATCCAAACTAATGAATGAAACGAAGAGGCTCGATGTGAGTCTCTTTTATTATTTTTTATCGAAAGCAAGGCCGAAATCTATTTAAACCACTTGAAAATATCGCTAAAATGTGATAAAATGAAACTTGTCGTGTAAACGATAATACTCATTCTGGATGAATTGTGAAACTGTTGCCCTCGGGTCGTTTTGCAAGTTGAAGTCGAGGAGAGGAAAAAAACAAAAAGGAGAAATACTCATGGCAGTAATTTCAATGAAACAACTTCTTGAGGCTGGTGTACACTTTGGTCACCAAACTCGTCGCTGGAACCCTAAGATGGCTAAGTACATCTTCACTGAGCGTAACGGAATCCACGTTATCGACTTGCAACAAACTGTAAAATACGCTGACCAAGCATACGACTTTATGCGTGATGCTGCAGCTAACGATGCAGTTGTATTGTTTGTTGGTACTAAAAAACAAGCTGCTGACGCTGTTAAAGAAGAAGCAGAACGTTCAGGTCAATACTACATCAACCACCGTTGGTTGGGTGGAACTCTTACTAACTGGGGAACTATCCAAAAACGTATCGCTCGTTTGAAAGAAATCAAACGTATGGAAGAAGAAGGAATCTTCGACGTTCTTCCTAAGAAAGAAGTTGCACTTCTTAACAAACAACGTGCACGTCTTGAAAAATTCTTGGGTGGTATCGAAGACATGCCTCGTATCCCAGATGTAATGTACGTAGTTGACCCACATAAAGAACAAATCGCTGTTAAAGAAGCTAAAAAATTGGGTATCCCAGTTGTAGCGATGGTTGACACAAACACTGATCCAGACGATATCGATGTAATCATCCCAGCTAACGATGACGCTATCCGCGCTGTTAAATTGATCACAGCTAAATTGGCTGACGCTATCATCGAAGGACGTCAAGGTGAAGATGCAGCAGCAGTTGAAGCAGAATTTGTAGCTTCAGAAGCTCAAGCTGACTCAATCGAAGAAATCGTTGAAGTTGTAGAAGGCGACAACGCTTAATTCATATAAATAGTAATTACCTAGGAGGGCGGGGCCTAGCCCAGCTCTCCTATTTTTAAAAAATATAGGAGAATCAAAATGGCAGAAATTACAGCTAAACTTGTAAAAGAGTTGCGTGAAAAATCTGGTGCCGGTGTTATGGACGCTAAAAAAGCGCTTGTAGAAACAGACGGTGATATCGAAAAAGCGATCGAATTGCTTCGCGAAAAAGGTATGGCGAAGGCAGCTAAGAAAGCTGACCGTGTTGCAGCTGAAGGTTTGACTGGTGTGTTTGTTAACGGTAACGTTGCAGCAGTAGTTGAAGTAAATGCCGAAACTGACTTCGTTGCGAAAAACGCTCAATTCGTTGACTTGGTAAACGCAACGGCTAAAGTAATTGCTGAAGGAAAACCAGCTAACAACGAAGAAGCACTTGCTTTGACAATGCCTTCAGGTGAAACTCTTGAAGCTGCATATGTATCTGCAACAGCTACAATCGGTGAAAAAATCTCATTCCGTCGTTTTGCTTTGCTTGAAAAAACAGATGCACAACACTTCGGAGCATACCAACACAATGGTGGTCGTATCGGTGTTATCTCTGTTATTGAAGGTGGAGACGAAGCGCTTGCTAAACAAATCTCAATGCACATTGCTGCGATGAAACCAACAGTTCTTTCTTACAAAGAATTGGATGAGCAATTCGTTAAAGATGAGTTGGCACAATTGAACCACGTAATCGACCAAGATAACGAAAGCCGTGCAATGGTTGGTAAACCAGCTCTTCCACACTTGAAGTATGGATCAAAAGCACAATTGACTGATGAAGTGATTGCTCAAGCTGAAGCTGATATCAAAGCTGAGTTGGCTGCAGAAGGCAAACCAGAAAAAATCTGGGACAAAATCATCCCAGGTAAAATGGACCGCTTTATGCTTGACAACACTAAAGTTGACCAAGCATACACACTTCTTGCACAAGTATACATCATGGATGACAGCAAGACAGTTGAAACTTACCTTGAATCAGTAAATGCTTCAGTAGTTGAGTTCGCTCGCTTTGAAGTTGGTGAAGGTATCGAGAAAGCTGCAAACGACTTTGAAGCAGAAGTTGCAGCTACAATGGCAGCAGCCTTGAATAACTAACAGAAAAGGAAGCAAATTGCTTCCTTTTTCTTTTGGTCTAGAGAGTAGATTCTGTATGAGTAAACAAAAAGCCCTTTAATAAGGGCTAAGTGCATTTAGGAGGTTACACTTCAAATTCATAGAGTGCTGTAGACAAATAACGTTCGCCGTTATCTGGTGCTAAAGCAAGGACTTTCTTACCTGTACCTAATTTCTTGGCAACCTCAATTGCCCCGTAAATTGCTGCAGCTGAAGAAATCCCAATAAGGAAGCCTTCTTTTCCACCAATTTCACGGCCAAGCGCTAGAGCATCATCTGACGTTACGCGGACGATACCATCATAGGCCTTTGTATCAAGTGTTTCAGGAATAAACCCAGCTGAGATACCTTGAATTTTGTGAGGTCCTGGTTTTTCACCAGACAAGATAGCTGACTCGTCTGCCTCAACTGCATAAACTTGAATGTTTGAATTTGCTGCTTTAAGAGCGTGAGAAACACCTGAGATCGTTCCACCGGTGCCAACACCACCCACAAAAGCATCTAGTCCATCAGAACCGAAAGCGGCTAGTATTTCAGCTCCTGTTGTTCTTTCGTGTACTTCTGGATTAGCTGGATTATTAAATTGGAGTGGAAGGAAGCCGTCACGTTCAGCGGCGATTTCCTGAGCTTTGGCAATGGCCCCTTTCATTCCTTCGCTACCAGGAGTGAGGACGAGTTCAGCACCATAGGCTTGGATAATCTTACGTCGTTCCACGCTCATCGTTTCAGGCATGACGATAACAACTTTATATCCTTTAGCAGCACCAACCCATGAAAGACCAATACCAGTGTTTCCACTCGTTGCTTCAACAATGGTAGCACCCGGTTTTAGAATACCATCTTGTTCTGCTTTTTCAATCATGCTAAGGGCAATACGGTCTTTAACTGAAGATCCTGGGTTAAAGGCTTCTAGTTTAACATAGACATCTGCAGCCCCCTCTGGGACAATATTGTTAAGTTTAACAATCGGTGTTTGTCCAATAAGTTCAGTGATATTGTTATAAATAGTCATAGATATACCTCTTTGTATAAGATGATACTAGTATAACGCGCTTAAGGCTATTTGTAAAATATAGAAATCCTATCAAAGTGATAGGATTTTTTTATATCAAAAGTCTAAGCCATTAATTTTTAATCGATTGTGATAAGCCAATTTTAATAAATAGGTGTAAAGAGGGAGGATGTCTGTTTTTTTAGGGAATTCAAATTTATGGAAACTCAGATGCTCATTATGTGCTTTAAGAGAGATATTTTCTAAATAAGTAATCGTAATCTCACTATCATCTATACCTGCTCCAGCAGTTTCCATTTCAACGTTTACAATGTTCATCAAAAACAGTGACTTAACAGACACCTTGCGACCAGTGGCACCTTGCTTATCTGTAAAAATAATACGAATATTTGTAAAGATGATGGAATCTCGAATAAGTTTATACCCGCTTTGAATTTCTTCATTCTCTAGTAGATATTGACCATATTCTTTGATAAGAGTCTCTTTGTTTTCCTCGCTAAAGTTTCCAGCAAGTCCTTGAATAAATTTCCCAAACGCCATGTATTTCTCCTTTGTTTACACTAAGTTTACAGGAACTTCAACTTCTCGTAAACCTTGATTTGTTAAAGTAACCTTTCCATTAAAAAACTCTACAAGAGCAGACTTGATATTTTCTTTCTCTTCCTTATCAACATAAATCATTGTATCAACTTGATCTGTAAAGTTTGTATCCAGCTCCATGAGATGATGCTCTCTAAGAAAATTACCATATTCTTGATACTGAGCGTAAGACATCTGAATGGCTATGCCAGCCTGTTCTTTGATTTCAATAATGCCAATTTCTTTGACAGCCAAGGCTACGCTACCTGCATAAGCACGAATCAAACCACCAGCACCTAGTTTGATGCCACCAAAGTAGCGTGTCACTACCACACAGAGATTGGTTAGATTATGATTTTCTAAGACACCCAGCATAGGGACTCCAGCAGTACCACTAGGTTCCCCATCATCACTCGTACGTTTGATTTCACTGCGTTCCCCTACAATAAAAGCAGAGCAGTTATGGGTGGCTTTATAGTGTTCTTTTTTGATGGTAGTTATGAAGTCACGAGCCTCTTCTTCGCTATAAACACGCTTGACATGACAGATAAATCGAGATTTTTTGATTTCTTCTTGGACCTGCCCATCCTCTTTAATTGTTCTAAATTCCATGATTTAATTGTACTAAAAAAATATCTAAAGTGCTAGATTTTTACGAATAAAGAAGTATGAAAGTAAATCCAAATTACCTCGGTCGCTTGTTTACTGAGAAAGAATTAACAGAAGAAGAACGGCAGATGGCTGAGAAACTTCCAGCAATGAGAAAAGAGAAAGGGAAACTGTTTTGTCAACGTTGTAATAGTAGTATTCTAGAAGAATGGCATTTGCCTATAGGCGCTTACTATTGTAGGGAGTGTTTATTGATGGAGAGAGTCAGGAGTGATCAAGCTTTATACTATTTTCCACAGGAGGATTTTCCTAAGCAAGACGTCCTCAAATGGCGTGGTCAGTTAACACCTTTTCAAGAAAAAGTTTCAGAGGGACTTCTTCAAGCGGTAGACAAGCAAGAGCCAACCTTGGTTCACGCTGTAACAGGAGCTGGAAAGACAGAGATGATTTATCAAGTTGTGGCTAAAGTGATTGATGAAGGTGGTGCAGTTTGTTTAGCCAGCCCTCGAATAGATGTTTGCTTGGAGTTATATAAGCGACTGCAGAATGACTTTGCTTGTGAGATAGCACTACTTCATGGTGAGTCAGAACCCTATTTTCGAACACCACTAGTTGTTGCAACGACTCATCAGCTGTTAAAATTTTATCATGCTTTTGATTTGCTGATAGTGGATGAAGTAGATGCCTTTCCTTATGTTGACAACTCTGTTCTTTACTATGCTGTAAACCAATGTGTAAAGGAGGAGGGGTTAAGGATATTTCTTACAGCAACTTCTACAGATGAGTTAGATAAGAAGGTTCGCACTGGAGAATTAAAACGATTGAGCTTGCCAAGACGATTTCATGGAAATCCATTGATTATTCCTAAACCAGTCTGGTTATCGGATTTTAATCGCTGTTTAGAGAAAAATCAATTGTCAACCAAGTTAAAGACTTATATTGAGAAACAGAGAAGAACAGGTTATCCCTTACTGATTTTTACATCAGAGATTAAGAAAGGCGAAAAACTAAAAGAAACACTACAGGTGTATTTCCCAGATGAGAAAATTGGTTTTGTATCTTCTATCACAGAAGATCGATTAGAGCAAGTACAAGCTTTTCGAGATGGAGAACTGACAATACTGATTAGTACAACAATATTGGAACGCGGGGTTACCTTCCCTTGTGTGGATGTTTTCGTAGTAGAAGCTAATCATCGTCTCTTTACCAAGTCTAGTTTGATTCAGATTGGAGGGCGAGTTGGACGCAGTATGGATAGACCAACTGGTGAGTTGCTCTTCTTTCATGATGGATTAAATGCTTCCATCAAAAAGGCAATCAAGGAAATCAAGCAGATGAATAAGGAGGCAGAGTTATGAACTGTTTACTATGTGGCCAGACTACAAAGAGTGAGCTGACTTTTAGCAGTCTCTTCCTTTTGAAGGATGACTGCAGTTATCTTTGTTCAGATTGTGCTTCTAGTTTTGAGAAGATTGGTGAGAATTATTGCCCAAACTGTATGAAAACAGGCATGTCAACTAAGTGTCAAGATTGTAAACTTTGGTGTAAAAAAGGAATTCAGGTTGATCATAAGGCAATCTTTACCTATAATCAAGCTATGAAAGACTTTTTCAGTCGATATAAGTTTGATGGCGATTTTTTGCTTAGAAAAGTTTTTGCTTCTGTTCTTGCTGAGGAGCTGAAAAAGTATAGAGGATATCAATTTGTGTTGATTCCCCTAAGCCCTGAAAGATTGCTTGAGAGGGGGTTTAACCAAGTCGAGGGTTTGGTTGAGGCAGCAGGCTTTTCTTTTAAAGATATATTAGGAAAAAGAGAAGAGAGCGCTAGTTCTTCTAAAAGCCGTTTGGAAAGGTTAGCTACTGAAATTCCATTTTTTATTAAAGATGGTATCTCGCTTCCTAAGAAGATTTTGCTGATTGATGACATCTATACAACAGGGGCAACTGTGAATCGAGTGAAACGACTTTTGGAAGAAGCAGGTGCTTTGGAAGTTAAAACTTTTTCCCTTGTAAGATGAGGAAAAAATTTGCAAAATGAAAATGAAAGCGTTATAATATAGTTAGAAAAACAAAAATGTTTAGAAAGAAGGTACTTATATGATTAAATATAGTATCCGTGGTGAAAACCTAGAAGTAACAGAAGCAATTCGTGATTATGTAGTTTCTAAACTCGAAAAGATCGAAAAGTATTTCCAACCTGAGCAGGAGTTGGATGCACGTGTGAACTTGAAAGTTTACCGTGAAAAAACAGCAAAGGTTGAAGTAACAATTCCACTTGGATCTATCACTCTTCGCGCTGAAGATATTTCTCAAGATATGTATGGTTCTATCGATCTTGTGACAGATAAAATTGAACGTCAGATTCGTAAAAATAAAACTAAAATCGAACGTAAGAATAAAAATAAAGTTGCGACAAGTCAACTCTTTACAGATGCTCTGGTAGAAGATGCAAATGTAGTGCAACCAAAAGTTGTTCGTTCAAAACAAATTGATTTGAAGCCAATGGATTTAGAAGAAGCCCTTCTCCAAATGGATTTATTGGGACATGATTTCTTTATCTATGTAGATGTGGAAGATCAAACAACTAATGTTTTGTATCGCCGTGAAGATGGTGAAGTTGGTTTGTTAGAAGTAAAAGAATCATAAAATAGAATTTTTAAAGTGGTTTACACCAGTGTAAACCATTTTTATATTGCATTATTATAAAAGGTATAAATGGGGGCAGTTATGAAAGACGTGGTGATTGTTTCAGCAGTGCGAACTCCAATAGGCTCCTTTGGAGGAAGTTTGAAGAATGTTTCAGCTGTTGATTTGGGAACTTTGGTTATTAAGAGTGCTTTGGAAAAAGCCAATGTCAAACCAGAGCAGGTAGACGAAGTGATTATGGGGAATGTCCTAGGCGCAGGTTTAGGTCAAAACGTAGCTCGTCAAATGAGCGTTCATGCAGGACTCCCTGAATTTACACCAGCCTTTGCCATCAATAAGGTTTGTGGTTCCGGTTTGAAGGCCGTGCAGTTGGCTGCTCAAGCGATTCGATGTGGCGATGCAGATATTATCGTAGCTGGTGGTGCAGAAAACATGAGTCAGGCTCCATACGTTTTGCCAAGTTTCCGTTGGGGTGGTCGTATGGGAGATTCGAAAGTGGTAGATACCATGATTAAGGATGGTTTGTCTGATGCCTTTAACGAATACCATATGGGAATTACAGCCGAGAATGTGGCTGAAGAATATGGCATCAGTCGAGAAGAGCAAGATGCTCTTGCTTTAGAGTCACAAAAACGAGCAGTTGCAGCTATAGAATCTGGCCGCTTTAAAGAAGAGATTATTCCAGTTGTCATTCCTCAACGCAAAGGCGATCCTATCGTTTTTGATACAGATGAATATCCTAGAAAAGATGCTAGCTTGGAGAGTTTGTCTAAGCTAGGTCCTATTTTCAAAAAAGACGGTTCTGTCACAGCGGGAAATGCTTCAGGAATCAATGACGGGGCAGCAGCTGTCTTAATCATGAGTGCTGAAAAAGCTGAAGAATTAGGACTTTCAGTGATTGCCCGCATTCGTTCGTATGCAAGTGCAGGTTTGGATCCTAAGATG
Source organism: Streptococcus oralis (assembly GCF_003942875.1). GTDB lineage: Bacteria > Bacillota > Bacilli > Lactobacillales > Streptococcaceae > Streptococcus > Streptococcus oralis_BX. Next base: position 49,425 of record NZ_RMVK01000008.1, read on the forward strand.
ATGGGATGTGGACCGATTTATGCGACTCGCAAGGCTCTTGAAAAAGGCAATTTGACAGTTGAAGATCTCGACTTGATTGAGTCAAATGAAGCTTTTGCTGCCCAGGCTTGTGCAGTTGGTAAAACACTTGGTTTCAACACAGATATTGTCAACGTCAATGGTGGCGCCATTGCTCTTGGTCACCCAATTGGGGCCTCCGGTTGCCGTATCCTAGTAACGCTGGTACATGAGATGATGAAACGAGATGCTAAAACTGGGTTAGCAACTCTCTGTATCGGAGGAGGGATGGGGACTGCCCTTATCGTGGAACGTTAGGTGTTAGTGATCTGAACACGTGGGTAGGAGGGCGATGATCCCCTCCTCCTTTTGTGTCTGAAGTTAGAGAAATCAATCATGAAAGAAGGGCTTGCATCTTTTAAAGGGTCGCTTTTTAAGGGCATTTGTGATATAATAATGCGCAAGAGGTTTAGAATGAAAAAAAATAATTTAATCCCGTTTTCTGCAGTCTTGCTAGGACTTGCAACTTTCGGAATCTTAACTTTGCTGATTATTTTTTCACATAATCTTGCTGTAACAATCACTGTTTTGTTTTTATTTGTACTGCTTTATTTGCTTTTATTCGTTTGGCAAAAAAAACAGTATGAAAAGAGCGAAATTGAACAAATCCAATATGTAAATCACCAAGCCGAAAATAGCTTGAGTACTTTGCTTGATCAAATGCCGGTGGGAGTACTGAAATTAGACTTATCAAGTGGAGAAGTGGAATGGTTTAATCCCTATGCTGAGCTGATTTTAACTACTGAAGAAGGCGAAATTGATGTTGAGTTAATTCAAACCATCATCAAGGCTTCTGTTGGGAATCCAGGTTCGTATGCTACCTTGGGCGAAACACGATATGCTGTTCATATGGACAAGGCTTCGGGTGTTTTGTATTTCTTTGATGTTTCTGGGGAGTACGAAGCAACTGTCGAATTGGTAACTAGCCGTCCAGTCATTGGAGTCATCTCAGTAGATAACTATGATGATTTGGAGGATGCGACATCTGACTCTGATATCAGCCATATCAATAGCTTTGTAGCTAATTTTGTTTCAGAATTTGCTAGTAAGTATGCTATGTTTTCTCGCCGTGTGGGGATGGATCGTTTTTATGTATTCACAGATTACACGGTACTAGAGGAATTGATGAATGATAAATTCTCCGTTATTGATACTTTCCGAGAAGAATCAAAACAGAGGCAGCTAGCCCTAACTTTAAGTATGGGATTTTCTTATGGTGATGGAAACCATGAAGAGATAGGGAAAATTGCCTTGCTCAACTTGAACTTAGCAGAAGTTCGCGGTGGTGACCAGGTGGTGGTCAAGGAAAATAACGAAACCAAGAATCCTGTCTACTTTGGTGGAGGAACTGCTGCATCTATCAAACGTACTCGTACACGTACCAGAGCCATGATGACAGCCATTTCTGATAAGATTCGAAGTGTTGACCAAGTTTTTGTAGTCGGTCATAAAAATCTAGATATGGATGCTTTGGGATCTGCTGTCGGTATGCAGTTGTTTGCAAGTAATATTATTGAGAACAGTTATGCTGTCTATGATGCAGAACATATGCCAGCAGATATCAAACGTGCTATTCAGTTCTTGAAGAAGGAAGATGTCACGAAACTTTTATCTCTTACAGATGCGATGAAGTTAGTTACAAACCGTTCATTATTGATTCTGGTGGATCATTCCAAGACGGCTTTGACTTTGTCAAAAGATTTTTATGATTTGTTCACTCAAACTATTGTTATTGACCATCATAGACGTGATCAGGATTTCCCTGAGAATGCAGTCATCACCTATATTGAAAGTGGGGCAAGTAGTGCCAGTGAGCTGGTCACAGAATTGATTCAGTTCCAAAATTCTAAGAAAAATCGTTTGAGTCGTATGCAGGCCAGTGTTTTGATGGCTGGTATGATGCTGGATACCAAGAATTTCACATCTCGCGTGACGAGCCGAACCTTTGATGTGGCTAGCTATCTGAGAACACGGGGAAGTGACAGTATTGCTATCCAGGAGATCGCTGCGACAGATTTTGAAGAGTACCGTGAGGTAAATGAACTCATTTTACAAGGTCGTAAGTTAGGTTCAGATATCTTGATTGCCCAAGCTAAGGACTCAATGTCTTATGACACAGTTGTTATCAGTAAGGCTGCCGATGCTATGCTGGCTATGTCTGGTATTGAGGCTAGTTTCGTTCTGGCAAAAAATACACAAGGATTTATCTCTATCTCGGCTCGAAGTCGTAGTAAAATCAATGTCCAACGCATTATGGAAGAGTTGGGTGGTGGAGGTCACTTTAATCTAGCTGCCGCGCAAATCGAGAATATGAGTCTAACAGAAGCAGGAGAAAAATTGACTCAAGTAATCTTGGAAGAACTAAAGGAAAAGGAGAAAGAAGAATGAAAGTAATCTTTTTAGCAGATGTCAAAGGAAAAGGGAAAAAAGGCGAAATCAAGGAAGTACCAACTGGCTACGCTCAAAACTTCCTGATTAAAAAGAATTTGGCCAAGGAAGCGACTGCTCAAGCAGTGGGTGAGTTGCGTGGAAAACAAAAATCAGAAGAAAAGGCTCATGCAGAGATGATTGCTGAAGCAAAAGCCATCAAGGCCAAGCTAGAAGCAGAAGAAACTGTTGTAGAGTTTGTTGAAAAGGTTGGACCAGATGGCCGTACATTTGGTTCCATCACTAACAAGAAAATTGCAGAAGAATTGCAAAAGCAGTTTGGTATTAAGATTGACAAACGCAATATTCAAGTACAAGCACCAATTCGAGCAGTAGGTTTGATTGATGTACCAGTGAAGATCTATCAAGATGTTACAAGTATCATCAATCTTCGTGTAAAAGAAGGTTAAGTTTACAACTTCTTGACAAGATTGTAAAAGGAAGGAAAGTCGGATGGCAGAAGTAGAGGAACTGCGAGTTCAACCTCAGGATATTTTAGCAGAACAATCTGTTCTGGGGGCTATTTTTATAGATGAGAGTAAGCTCGTTTTTGTCCGAGAATACATTGATTCTCGTGACTTCTTTAAGTATGCTCATCGGTTGATTTTCCAAGCGATGGTAGATTTGTCGGATCGTGGGGAAGCGATTGATGCGACGACGGTTCGAACGATTTTGGATAGCCAAGGGGATCTCCAAAACATTGGTGGCTTGTCTTATCTTGTTGAAATTGTCAACTCAGTACCAACTTCAGCCAATGCAGAATATTACGCTAAAATTGTAGCCGAAAAGGCTATGCTACGTCGCTTGATTTCCAAGTTGACAGAGTCTGTCAACCAAGCTTATGAGGCTTCTAAGCCTGCAGATGAAATCATCGCTCAGGCTGAAAAGGGACTCATTGATGTTAGCGAAAACGCCAATCGTAGTGGTTTCAAGAACATCCGTGATATTCTAAATATCAACTTTGGGAACCTAGAAGTTCGGTCACAACAAACTACGGATATCACAGGTATTGCTACAGGCTATCGTGATTTGGACCATATGACGACAGGTCTCCACGAGGAGGAGTTGATTATCCTAGCGGCGCGTCCAGCGGTTGGTAAGACAGCCTTTGCCTTAAATATTGCTCAGAACATCGGTACCAAGTTGGATAAAACTGTAGCTATTTTTTCACTGGAAATGGGTGCAGAAAGCCTAGTAGACCGTATGCTGGCAGCAGAAGGTTTGGTGGAGTCTCATTCTATCCGTACTGGTCAATTGACTGATGAGGAATGGCAAAAGTATACCATTGCTCAAGGGAACCTAGCCAACGCGAGTATCTATATCGATGATACGCCAGGGATTCGAATTACGGAAATTCGTTCGCGCTCACGCAAATTGGCTCAAGAAACAGGCAATCTAGGCTTGATTTTGATCGACTACCTACAGCTTATCACAGGTACTGGTCGTGAGAACCGCCAACAAGAAGTCTCTGAAATTTCTCGTCAGTTGAAAATTCTAGCTAAGGAGCTAAAAGTTCCAGTCATTGCTCTTAGTCAGTTATCCCGTGGAGTGGAACAGCGTCAGGATAAGAGACCAGTCTTGTCTGATATTCGTGAATCGGGTTCTATCGAGCAGGATGCGGATATCGTAGCCTTTCTATACCGTGACGACTATTACGATCGTGCGGGTGAAGAAGAGGAAGGAATTCCAAATAACAAGGTTGAGGTTATTATCGAGAAAAACCGTAGTGGGGCTCGTGGAACGGTGGAATTGATTTTCCAAAAAGAATACAATAAATTTTCAAGTATCTCAAAGAGGGAGGCATAAGATGTCAGATGCATTTACAGATGTAGCCAAGATGAAAAAAATCAAAGAAGAAATCAAGGCACATGAGGGACAAGTCGTTGAAATGACTTTGGAGAATGGCCGTAAGCGCCAAAAAAATAGATTGGGTAAGCTAATTGAGGTTTATCCGTCTCTATTTATCGTTGAATTTGGGGATGTTGAAGGAGACAAACAAGCCAATGTCTATGTTGAATCCTTCACCTACTCAGATATCTTGACAGAAAAGAACTTGATTCGCTATCTAGACTAAGAATCCTAAAATGAAGTGAGCTTTGCTCACTTTTTTTCTTTTTCTCCCGAATAGTATAAACGAGGGTAACCTCGGAAATTTATATTATTAAGGAGAATGAATGACGTTTTTTAAATCAGGAGTTAAGAAGAGTAGATATACTCAGTTGGGTTTAGGGCTGGCTACTTTGTTTGTTACAAGTACCTTTTTGTTTGGTGGAGAATCGGTTCAGGCCGATAGTGTAGCGCGTGGAGATGACTATCCGCTTCACTACAAAAATGGTAGTGTTGAAATCGATCAGTGGCGGATGTATTCTCGCCAGTGTACCTCTTTTGCGGCCTTTCGTTTGAGTAGTGTAAATGGCTTTGAGATTCCTCCTGCCTACGGAAATGCGAATGAATGGGGACATCGTGCAAGGCGAGAAGGCTACCGTGTGGATACTAAGCCAGAAGTTGGGGCTATTGCTTGGTCGACAGAAGGATATTATGGGCACGTGGCCTGGGTATCAAATGTATCAGGGGATACGATTGAAATCGAAGAGTATAACTATGGGGTTCGAGAAAAGTATAACCGTCGAAAAGTCAAGGCTAGTTCGATGACAGGTTTTATTCATTTCAAGGATTTATCTACTAGCCATAGTGCGGGTGAGAATACTCGTAACTCAGAGCTTCCGTCCAGTGGGACAATAGTATTCACGGGGGAATCGCCTATTATGGACCAACCGTCAAGTACAGGACAGGTTATTGACTACTATTATGCTGGTGAGAGTGTGAGCTATGACCAGGTTATTGAAAAGGATGGTTATAAGTGGCTCGGTTATTTGTCTTATAGCGGTTCTAGAAGATATGTGCAGTATGCAGAGCTAAGCAATACAGAAAAAGGCTGGAAAAAAGAAGGAGGGAGTTGGTATTACCGAGAGAATGGTAAGCTAGCGACTGGATGGAAAAAGGTCAATGGCAATTGGTATCATTTAAAAGAAAATGGGGTCATGTCAACTGGCTGGATTAAGGATGGCTCTTACTGGTATTACCTGAAGGCTTCGGGTGAGATGCAGACGGGCTGGCTTAAAGACAAGGGAACTTGGTATTACTTAGAGGAATCTGGTCGGATGAAAGCTAGTCAATGGTTCCAAGTCTCGGGCAAATATTACTATGTCGATGCTTCGGGAGCCTTAGCTGTTAATACGATTATTGATGGCCACAGACTCGACAGTGATGGGGTAAGAACAGGAAGTATTTCTTAAACATCGTACAGACTTTCTTCTTGTTTATAAAATTTTAAAAGCTATAACAAATTAGTTGACGCTCATTAAGTAGTATAATATAATAATATTAAAAAACTATAAGAGGGGCTTTGTCTAATGGACAAGAAGAAAGTTATTTTAACAAGTTTAGCAAGTGCAGCTGTATTGGGAGCTAGTGTACTCGTTTCACAGCCTTCAGTAGTTAAGGCAGATGAAGGGAAAGCAGAAGAGCAGGCAGTTGCTCCTGCACAACCACAAGCTGGAACAGAAGGGGAGAGCGGTGCTCAAACTGAAAAGGGATCAGAAAACGCTAGTCCAGCTAATCCTGGTGCGACAAATCCAGCTAAAATGACCAAAGAAGAGTTGATGAAGGCTTTGGATGAACTTGAGGAACAGGCTATTAGTGATATTAAGGATAAGGAAGCAATTGAGGACAAAGAGGCTGCAACTGAAGCTGTGAAGGAATATATCGGTAAGATGTATATTTCAGACACTCTTGAGTCTGGAGAGCTCAGCCTAGATAATATCATCGCTGAATTGCCAGAAGGTGCAGAAGATAAGGCTGTGGTAACAGGTCCTGAAGCTCAAACTAATAAAAAATTATCTACTGAGGAGAAGGCTCTACTAGACCAGGCTGAAAAAGATGCCAAAGAACAAGTTTCTCAAGCGACGGATGCTCTGGTTCAAGCCCTAGCATCTCTTGAAAATGCTGTAATTGAAGATATTAAAAAAGACGCTTCAATCACCGATAAAGAAACGGCCATCAAAGAAGCCAAAGAAGAGATCGGTAAAGAAGACCTTTTGAAGGCTATCGCAGATGAGGATTTGGAGATTGGTGATGTTATTGTAGACTGGCCAGCAGATACGAGCGAGCACAAAACAGTAGTTGAACCTGTATCAGAATTCACAGATGAAGACCAAGCTAAGTTAGACGAAGCTGATAAAGAGGCTCAGGTTGATGCAGCTAAAGTTCGCTCAGATTTAATCGCTACCCTAGAAAAAATTGAAAGAGAGACAATCGACGACATCAACAAAGATGCCACTATCACTGATAAGGAAGCAGCAATCAAGGCAGCTAAAGAAGTGATTGACAAGGACGGCATCTTGAAAGCCATCGAAGAAGGTGACATTGATGCCTCAGACTTGTTAGATGATTTCTTGGCAGAAGACAGCGATCAGGTGACACCGGCCGAAGCGCTGAGTCAAGACGATTTCTCAAGCCAAGACCAAGCTAAACTCGCTGCAGCCGATAAGGAAGCGGCGGAAGAGGCAGCCAAAGTTCGCTCAGATTTAATCGCTACCTTAGAAAAAATTGAAAGAGAGACAATCGACGACATCAACAAAGATACCACTATCACTGATAAGGAAGCAGCGATTAAGGCGGCTAAAGAAGTGATTGGCAAGGATGCTATCTTGAAAGCCATTGAAGAAGGTGACATTGATGCCTCAGACTTGTTAGATGATTTCTTAGCAGAAGACAGTGAGCAAGTAACACCAGCCGAAGCGATGAGCCAAGAAGATTTCTCAAGTCAAAATCAAGCCAAGCTAACTGCAGCAGATAAGGAAGCAGTAGAAGAAGCTAAGAAAGAAGAAGAGGCTAAACAAGCTGCAGAAGCTAAGGCTCACAGCGAATTGTTGACTGCCCTTGAAGGTATCGAAAAATCAACCATCGACGACATCAACAAGGATGCCACTATCACTGATAAGGAAGCAGCCATCAAGGCGGCTAAAGAAGTGATTGGCAAGGATGCTATCTTGAAAGCTATCGAAGAAGGCGACATCGAAGCGTCAGATTTGTTAGATGATTTCTTAGCAGAAGACAGTGATCAGGTGACACCGGCCGAAGCAAAAACTCAATCTCAACTTTCAAGTCAAGACCAAGCTAAACTGGCTGCAGCGGACAAGGAAGCAGCTGAGGAAGCCAAGAAAGAGGAAGAAGCTAAGCAAGCTGCGGAAGAAAAAGCTCACAGCGAATTGTTGACAACTCTTGAAGGTATCGAAAAATCAACCATTGACGATATCAATAAGGATGCCACTATCACTGATAAGGAAGCAGCTATCAAAGAAGCTAAAGAAGTGATTGGCAAGGATGCTATCTTGAAAGCTATCGAAGAAGGCGACGTCGAAGCGTCCGACTTGTTGGCAGATTTCTTGGCAGAGGACAGCGATCAAGTAACACCAGCCGAAGCAAAAACTCAATCTCAACTTTCAAGCCAAGACCAAGCTAAGCTAGACGAAGCTGATAAAGAGGCTCAGGTTGATGCAGCCAAAGTTCGCTCAGATTTAATCGCTACCTTAGAAAAAATTGAAAAATCAACCATCGATGACATCAACAAGGATGCCACTATCACTGATAAGGAAGCAGCCATCAAAGAAGCTAAAGAAGTGATTGGCAAGGATGCTATCTTGAAAGCCATCGAAGAGGGTGACATCGAAGCATCAGATTTGTTAGATGATTTCTTGGCCGAAGACAGTGAACAAGTAACACCGGCCGAAGCGATGAGCCAAGAAGATTTCTCAAGCCAAGACCAAGCAAAACTCGCCGCAGCAGATAAGGAAGCAGCAGAAGAAAATAGTAATGCGAAAAAACTTGAGCTAAGTAAATTAGAAGAGCAAGTTGCTAAGATTAAAGCGCAATTATCAAGTTTACAAGTTTCTGGTGACAAGAATAGTCAAGTCAAAGACTTGCAACAAGCTTTAGCAGACTATGAGGATGCTATTAAGACTCTAAGCAGTGTCATGTCGGCTGTTCTTGAAATTGAAGACTTTAAAGGTGGGGCGAACGCGGTAGAAGCTGCAACTGCAGAGTTGCCAGAATACAATAAAGGTGCAAACGCGGTAGAAGCTGCTGTAAATGAACTCCCAGCCTATGCAGAAAGTGGCGCTCCAGTCGTAGCGAACGTTCCAGCTTACGGAGAAAGCGGTGCCCCAATAGTAAACAATGCTCTGCCTTATGCAGAAAGTGGCGCTCCAGTCGTAGCGAACGTTCCAGCTTACGGAGAAAGCGGTGCCCCAATAGTAAACAATGCTCTGCCTTATGCAGAAAGTGGCGCTCCAGCCGTAGCGAATGTTCCAGCTTACGGAGAAAGCGGTACACCAATAGTAAACAACACTCTGCCTTATGCAGAAAGTGGCGCCCCAGCAGTAGCCAATATTCCAGCCTACGCTGAAAAGATTGAACCAGCAGTAAACGAAGTTCCAGAATATACTGGCAGTGTAGCTCCTTTGGCTACAAATCCTACTCTCGGAACGAAACAAGATCGTACCTACAAAGCGCCTGCAGCAACAGATGAACAATTCCTTCCAAATACGGGAAGCCAAGATGCTTCAGCAGTCGCATCACTAGGATTTGTTGGTCTCCTTCTTGGTTTGCTACCATTTGCAAAGAGAAAATTAAACAAATAAATCGCATGAAATCAATAAAAGAAAAGGATTTGAATGGTCCTTTTCTTTTTTATGGTGAAATAGGGACAAGTCCATGTTTTTCAGCTCTTTCCGATGGTATTTTTCCTTGCTTTCCTTTATAATGGGTGTATGGACAAGAAAAAATTATTATTAATTGATGGATCTTCAGTTGCTTTTCGAGCTTTTTTTGCGCTTTATCAGCAGTTGGATCGTTTTAAAAATGCTAATGGCCTTCATACCAATGCAATCTATGGCTTTCAACTCATGTTGAATCATGTCTTAGAGCGGGTTGAGCCCAGTCATGTTTTGGTTGCCTTTGATGCAGGTAAGACGACTTTCCGAACAGAGATGTATGCAGACTACAAGGGTGGCCGTGCTAAAACTCCAGATGAGTTTCGTGAGCAATTTCCCTTCATTCGTGAGTTGTTAGATCATCTTGGGATTCGCCATTATGAGTTGGCCCAGTATGAAGCCGATGATATCATCGGGACTCTAGGTCGTTTGGCTGAGAAGGATTCTTTTGATGTGACTATCGTTAGCGGAGACAAGGACTTGATCCAGTTGACGGATGAGCATACGGTGGTCGAGATTTCCAAAAAAGGTGTGGCTGAGTTTGAGGCCTTTACGCCGGACTATCTCATGGAAAAGATGGGCCTCACACCAGCTCAGTTCATTGATCTTAAGGCCCTCATGGGGGATAAGTCTGATAATATCCCTGGTGTCACTAAAATCGGTGAAAAGACGGGTATCAAACTCTTGCTGGAACATGGTTCGCTCGAGGGTATTTATGAAAATATCGATGGGATGAAGGCTTCTAAGATGAAGGAAAATCTCATCAATGACAAGGAACAAGCCTTTTTGTCTAAAACCTTGGCGACTATTGAGACTCAGGCACCGATTGAGATTGGTCTTGATGATTTGGTCTATAATGGCCCAAATGTGGAAAATCTCGGGAAATTCTACGATGAGATGGGCTTCAAACAGCTCAAACAAGCTCTAAATGTTTCGTCGAAGGATGCGCTTGAGAGCTTGGATTTCACTATCGTTGACCACGTCAGTCAAGACATGCTGAGTTCCGACTCTATCTTCCACTTTGAACTCTTTGGTGAGAACTACCATACAGATGACTTGGTTGGTTTTGCCTGGTCCTGCGGAGATAAACTTTACGCTACAGACAAACTTGAGCTCTTGCAGGAGCCGATTTTCAAGGAATTTTTAGAAAAAACACCTCTGAAAGTGTATGACTTTAAGAAAGCGAAGGTTCTTTTAAATCGTTTGGGCTTGAATCTCCAGGAACCTGCTTTTGACAGTCGTTTGGCCAAATACCTCCTCTCAACAGTCGAGAACAATGAAATTTCAACCATTGCGAATCTCTATGGCCAGACTTACTTGGTCGATGATGAGACTTTCTACGGTAAGGGTGTCAAGAAAGCTATCCCTGAGAGAGAGAAATTCTTGGAGCACTTGGCTCGCAAGGTTGCTGTATTGGTTGAGACTGAGCCTGTTTTACTTGAAAAACTCAGTGAACATGGACAATCAGACCTTCTCTATGACATGGAGCAACCTCTGGCTTTTGTCCTTGCTAAGATGGAAATTGCTGGGATCAAGGTCAAAAAAGAAACCCTACTTGAGATGCAGGCTGAAAATGAGGTCGTCATTGAGCAACTCACTCAAGAGATTTATGAGCTAGCTGGTGAGGAGTTTAATATCAACTCCCCTAAGCAGTTGGGCGTGCTTCTCTTTGAAAAACTGGGTCTTCCTCTAGAATACACTAAGAAAACCAAAACAGGTTACTCGACAGCCGTGGATGTGCTAGAGCGACTAGCTCCTATTGCTCCGATTGTTAAAAAAATTCTAGACTACCGTCAGATTGCTAAGATTCAATCTACCTATGTGATTGGTTTGCAGGACTGGATTTTGGATGATGGCAAGATCCACACGCGCTACGTGCAGGATTTGACTCAGACTGGGCGTCTGTCTAGTGTAGATCCAAACTTGCAAAATATTCCTGTGCGTTTGGAACAAGGCCGTCTCATTCGTAAGGCTTTTGTGCCTGAGTGGGAGGATAGTGTGCTGCTCAGCTCGGACTATTCACAGATTGAATTGCGCGTTTTGGCTCATATTTCTAAGGATGAGCACTTGATTAAGGCCTTTCAAGAGGGGGCAGATATCCATACCTCGACGGCCATGCGGGTCTTTGGAATTGAACGTCCTGAGGATGTGACTCCAAACGACCGTCGTAATGCCAAGGCGGTAAACTTTGGAGTGGTTTACGGGATTTCCGACTTTGGTTTGTCTAATAATCTGGGCATCAGCCGTAAAGAGGCTAAAGCCTACATCGATACCTATTTTGAACGCTTCCCAGGTATTAAAAACTACATGGATGAAGTGGTGCGTGAGGCGCGTGATAAGGGCTATGTAGAGACTCTCTTCAAGCGTCGTCGTGAGTTGCCAGATATCAATTCACGCAACTTCAACATTCGTGGTTTTGCAGAGCGGACAGCTATCAACTCTCCTATTCAGGGTTCGGCAGCAGATATTCTCAAGATTGCTATGATCCAGCTAGACAAGGCTTTAGTAGCGGGCGGTTATCAGACCAAGATGCTGTTGCAAGTTCATGATGAAATCGTCCTTGAAGTTCCGAAATCAGAACTAGCAGCCATTAAAGTACTAGTGAAACAAACCATGGAAGAAGCCATCCAACTCAGTGTTCCTCTTATCGCAGATGAAAATGAAGGGGTAACCTGGTACGAGGCTAAATAAGAAAACTATGATAGAGTTTGAAGCAGTTGCCTTCAAACTCTTTTCAAGATTTTCTGTAAGCAGTTTCCTTGACTTTTCCTTGTATTTGCGTTACTATATTTCCATATAAGATATGGGAGTCTGTGTACAGTCTGAGAGGAAGTGTTAAACTTCGACCGCACCTGATCTGGGTAATGCCAGCGTAGGGAACGATACTTAGCCGAATTCTGCACCTTTTCCATATATGGAAGGGGTTTTCTTTTTGTCAAAAGGAAACCTGAGAAAAGGAGGTTTTTATGAAAGCAAGCATTGCCTTGCAAGTCTTGCCCCTATCACAGGGGATTGATCGAATTGCTATTATCAATCAGGTTATTGCTTATCTGCAAGCTCAGTCCGTGACCATGGTAGTGACACCATTTGAAACGGTCTTGGAAGGGGAGTTGGATGAGCTCATGCGCATTCTCAAAGAAGCGCTTGAAGTGGCCTGGCAGGAGGCAGATAATGTCTTTGCCAATGTCAAAATAAATGTAGGAGAAATTTTAAGTATTGATGAGAAACTTGAAAAGTATACTGAGACGTCACATTAGTCTATTGGGTTTTCTAGGAGTCTTGTCAATCTGGCAGTTAGCGGGAATATTCAAACTTTTACCCAAGTTTATCCTGCCAACCCCTTTTGAAATTCTCCAGGCCTTTGTTCGTGACAGAGAATTTCTCTGGCACCATAGCTGGGCGACCTTGAGAGTGGCTTTACTAGGGCTAGTGTTGGGAGTCTTGATTGCCTGTCTCATGGCGGTGCTCATGGATAGTCTGACTTGGCTCAATGATCTGATCTACCCTATGATGGTGGTTGTTCAGACCATTCCGACCATTGCCATAGCACCTATCTTGGTCTTGTGGCTAGGCTATGGAATTTTGCCCAAGATTGTCTTGATAATCTTGACGACAACCTTCCCTATTATCGTCAGTATTTTGGACGGTTTTAGGCATTGTGACAAGGATATGCTGACCTTATTTAGTCTGATGCGGGCAAATCCTTGGCAAATCCTGTGGCATTTTAAAATCCCAGTCAGCCTGCCTTACTTTTATGCAGGTCTGAGGGTCAGTGTCTCCTACGCCTTTATCACAACAGTGGTATCTGAGTGGTTGGGAGGCTTTGAAGGACTAGGTGTCTATATGATTCAGTCCAAGAAACTGTTTCAGTATGATACCATGTTTGCCATTATTATTCTGGTGTCTATTATCAGCCTTTTGGGTATGAAATTGGTCGATATTAGTGAAAAATATGTGATTAAATGGAAACGTCCCTAAGATAAGGATGTTTTAGAAAAAGAAAAGAGGAAATGAAAATGAAGAAAACATGGAAAGTGTTTTTAACGCTTGTAACAGCTCTTGTAGCTGTCGTACTGGTGGCTTGTGGTCAAGGAACTGCTTCTAAGGACAACAAAGAAGCAGAACTCAAGAAGATTGACTTTATCCTAGACTGGACGCCAAATACCAACCACACAGGGCTTTATGTAGCCAAAGAAAAAGGTTACTTCAAGGACGCTGGAGTGGACGTGGACTTGAAATTGCCACCTGAAGAAAGCTCGTCTGACTTGGTGATTAATGGCAAAGCGCCATTTGCTATCTATTTCCAAGACTACATGGCTAAGAAATTGGAAAAAGGAGCAGGCATTACTGCCGTTGCAGCTATCGTTGAGCACAATACATCAGGAATCATCTCACGTAAGTCTGACAATGTCAGCAGTCCAAAAGACTTGGTTGGCAAGAAATACGGAACCTGGAATGACCCAACGGAGCTAGCTATGTTGAAAACCTTGGTGGAATCTCAAGGTGGAGACTTTGAGAAGGTCGAAAAAGTACCAAACAACGACTCAAACTCGATTACACCGATTGCCAATGGCGTTTTTGACACTGCTTGGATCTACTACGGTTGGGACGGTATCCTTGCCAAATCGCAAGGCGTAGATGCTAACTTCATGTATTTGAAAGACTATGTCAAGGAGTTTGACTACTACTCACCAGTTATCATCGCAAACAACGACTATCTAAAAGACAACAAAGAAGAAGCTCGCAAAGTCATCCAAGCTATTAAAAAAGGCTACCAATATGCTATGGAACACCCAGAAGAAGCGGCAGATATCCTCATCAAGAATGCACCTGAGCTCAAAGAAAAACGTGACTTTGTCATCGAATCTCAAAAATACTTGTCAAAAGAATATGCAAGCGACAAGGAAAAATGGGGACAATTTGACGCTGACCGCTGGAATGCCTTCTACAAATGGGACAAAGAAAATGGTATCCTTAAAGAAGACTTGACAGACAAGGGCTTCACTAACGAATTTGTAAAATAATGACAGAAATTAGACTAGAACACGTCAGCTATGCCTATGGCGATGAAAAGATTTTAGAAGATATCAACCTGCAGGTGACGTCAGGTGAAGTAGTTTCTATCCTAGGCCCAAGTGGTGTTGGAAAGACCACTCTCTTTAACCTAATCGCTGGGATTTTAGAAGTCCAGTCTGGGCGAATTGTCCTTGATGGCGAGGAAAATCCCAAGGGACGCGTGAGTTATATGTTGCAAAAGGATTTACTCTTGGAACACAAGACGGTGCTTGGCAATATCATCCTGCCCCTCTTGATTCAAAAGGTGGATAAGGCGGAGGCCATTGCCCGAGCAGATGAAATTCTTGCGACCTTCCAGTTGACGGCGGTACGGGACAAGTATCCTCATGAACTTAGTGGGGGGATGCGTCAGCGTGTAGCCTTGCTTCGGACCTACCTTTTCGGGCACAAGCTCTTTCTCTTGGATGAGGCCTTTAGCGCTTTGGACGAGATGACCAAGATGGAACTCCACGCTTGGTATCTGGAGATTCACAAACAGCTACAGCTGACGACCCTCATCATCACGCATAGTATTGAAGAGGCCCTCAATCTCAGCGACCGCATCTATATCTTGAAAAATCGTCCTGGGCAGATTGTCTCAGAAATTAAATTAGATTGGTCTGAAAACGAGGACAAGGAAGTCCAAAAGATTGCCTATAAGCGTCAAATATTAGCAGAATTGGGATTAAATACTTAGATCCTTAGAACAATATTATATATTAAATCCGAGTAAAAATCTTGCTTGGATTTAATTGTTTCAAAGCTGATGAACATGCATGATTAGGTTTAATATTTAAATAAATAGTAAGTTAATATAAAAATAAATAAATTTTAGTTGACATTCTGTCATGAATCTGTATAATATAATTGAACCATTATAGACAATAAGGAGGATAATGTGGTGAAAAAGAGAACTAGCAAACTCTTTCGTGGCTTGATGGCCTTGCTACTGGTTGTGTCGGTCTTTTTGCCTGCACTAAGACTTAATGGAGTAGTTAGTGCTGCCGAAAAAACTGAATCAGAGTACACTTTGACTACAGAGCCGACGATTAATACGAACCGATTAGTCGATCATGCCAAATATGGTGAAGGTAAGTTCTATCTTAAAACAACTTACGCATTCCCAGACAATGTAACTCTGAATAACGGTGATTTCATGGTTTATCACGTTCCAAATGAGTTCAAAATCGAAGTAGATTCTACTACAGATTTGAAAGCTCCGAACGGTGATACGATTGCAACGCTGACAACAGAGAAGGCAACGAATACTGCTAAGATTACAGTAACAAACGAAGAGTACTTTAAGAAGTTTAATGAGAACAAACAAATTGTTGCATCATTTACTGTAGTATGGGCAGACCATGTTGAAAAGAATAAGGAATATGAAATCAACATTCCTGGTGCAGGAGTTTATCATCTGACTCGTATCGTTCCAGACGTTGACCCAACTGGATTTACTAAATGGGGAGTTCAAGACTCAGACGATCCTAACTATGTAAACTGGCGTATCCGTGTTAACCGCTATGCAAAATCTTACACTGGTGTAAATATCCAAGATACTATTCCTGATGGACAAGTTCTTGCAAGTGAAATCACTGGTTACTACTTCCCAGACTGGGAAAATGGTTACGGAAGAACAAAATTGGATAGTGCTCATGTTCAAGTGACAGATAAGAACCATTTCTCAATTACACCTAATGGTGATGGAACTCTTGATCATAAAGGTTTGTTCATCCTATACCGTACTCGTTTGACTAAACCAGTTGACCAAGTTACTAAACGTGTACTAAATAACGTGTCGGTAACTACAAACGAGGAAGCTCAACCAATTGATTTTGAAGGTTTTGCACCAATTACCACAACAGACGGTATTGGTGGAGGCGCCAAATCGGATGAGGTAGCTATAGAAGTAACTAAGAAACTTGAAGGTAAAGCTCTTGAAAAAGATGCATTTAGTTTCCAACTTCTAGATGACAAAGGTAATGTTTTACAAACTGTCAAAAATGATGAGAATGGTAAAGTGAAGTTCGAGGCAATCAAATACAAAGAAGCAGGAACTTTTAAATATACCATTAAAGAAGTTAATGATAACAAACCTGGATACACTTATGATGCGAACGTCCTTAAAGCGACTGTAACAGTAGAAGATGTTTTGGGTGAAAAATTAGCAAGCGTCAAATTTGAAGATTCTAAGAAAGAATTTACAAACACATACGCTGCTAAAGAAGCAAAACTTCAACTTGAAGCTAAGAAAGTCTTGAACGGTAAAGCTCTTGAAGCTGGCCAATTTGAATTTGAGTTGAAAGAAGACGGGAAAGTTCTCCACACTGTTTCAAACGATGCAAACGGTAAGATTCAATTCCCAAAACTTACGTTCACAAAAGAGGAAACTCGTACATTCACTATCTCTGAAAAAGCTGGTGATGTAGCCGGAGTTGAATACGATCCGAATGCTTATGAAGTAACAGTAGTCGTTAAAGATAACGGCCAAGGTCAACTTGTTGCAACTGCAAAAGATGCTGACAACATTACTTTCACGAACGTTTATAAAGCTAAACCAGATAAAAAAACTATCACAGCTACTAAAGTCTTGAACGGTAAAGAACTTGAAGCTGATAAATACGAATTCGAACTTAAAAAAGGTGAAGAAGTCGTTGCGACAGCTAAAAACGCTGCAGACGGAACTGTTACTTTCAAAGAAATTGAGTTCGCAACAGCAGGTGACTACACTTACACTATCACTGAAAAAGCAGGTAGCGAAAAAGGTGTGACATACGACACTGCTACACATAAAGTGACAGTAAACGTTACAGATAACGGTCAAGGCCAACTTGTTGCTACTGTTACAGGTAACAACCCAACCTTCACCAACACTTATAAAGCAGCTACAACAACAGCTACTATCACGGCTACTAAAGTCTTGAATGGTAAAGCTCTAGAAGCTGGTAAATATGAATTTGAACTTAAAGAAGGTGACAAAGTCGTTGCGACAGCTAAGAATGCTGCAGACGGTACTGTTACTTTCGAAGATATCAAGTACGCAGCAGCAGGCAACCACACTTACACTATCTCTGAAAAAGCAGGTAGTGAAAAAGGTGTGACATACGACACTGCTAAACACGAAGTTAAGGTAGCAGTTACAGATAACGGTCAAGGCCAACTTGTTGCGACTGTAACTGACAACAACCCAACCTTCACCAACACTTATAAAGCTGCTTCAACAACTGTAAATATTACCGCTAAGAAAGTCTTAGAAGGTAAAGCCCTTGAAGCAGGCAAATATGAGTTTGAACTTAAAGAAGGTAACAAAGTAATTGGAACAGCTACAAACGCTGCAGACGGTACTGTTGCTTTCGAAGGTATCGAGTATAAAGAAGCTGGTGACCACACTTACACTATCTCTGAAAAAGCAGGTAACGAAGCAGGTGTGACATATGATACTGCTACACATAAAGTGACTGTTAAAGTTGATGACAACGGTGCAGGCCAACTTGTTGCGACTGTAACTGACAACAACCCAACCTTCACAAATACTTATGTTGCATCTTCAACAAAAGTACCCTTTACAGCTAAGAAAGTCTTGAAAGGTGATAAAGAGCTTGTAAAAGGTCAATTTAAGTTTGAACTTAAAGAAGGTGACAAAGTCGTTGAGACAGCTACAAACGCTGCAGACGGTACTGTTACTTTCACAGCAATTGAGTACAAAGAAGCAGGTGAGCACACTTACACTATTACTGAAGTAAAAGGTGACGATAAGAATATCAAATATGATGAAAATTCTTACGAAGTGACAGTAAAAGTGACAGATAATGGTGCAGGCCAACTTGTAACAACTGTTACAGGTAACAACCCAACAATCACTAACACGTATACTGAACCGAAAAAAGAAGAACCTAAGGAAGATCCTAAGGGTGAACAGCCTAAGGGAGATTTGCCAAACACTGGTGGAGCAGACTTTACAGCATTCTCTACTATTCTTGGTCTAGTTCTTGCAGCTTTGGCAGGACTTGTATACCGTGCTAAGAAAGTTGACTAATCTCAACTTTGAATAACTAAAAAAGATGGCGACTGTTTTACGGTCCCATCTTTTTGTTTTGGATAGTTTATAATAATCTTCGCAACTCGTTCCCTTTTCCTTTAAAAAAATCAAAAATTTCGGTATAATAGTCAATTATACCGAAATCATTCTATAATCGTTGATACATAAGGGTTTTATGTATTGCTTTTTTTATTTTGTGGACTTTTTTAAGAACTTTTTATTTTTTCGAGGGCAGTTTCAAAGAATGAGACTGCTCTTTTTTGGTTCTCTTTTGATAAATGGCTGTAAGTGTCCATAGTTACAGATATTTTTGCATGGCCAAGCCGTGTCTGTATTTCCTTGTATGGCAGGCCAGCATTAAGCAAGATACTAGCGTGAGTGTGTCGGAAAGCATGAAAACCTAAATCAGTACAGTTAGCGCTTTTTAAGTGCTTATGTAGGCGATAATCAACCTTTCGAGTATTGACATAGTTGTCAAAGCTATCAGAGAATACTTTCTCATAGGTTAAGCCAATGTTTCTACCGTTTTCTACTTGTCTTGCTCGGTAGAGACGAAGCATGAGCACTGTTTTATGATCGATATCTAAAATTCTATAGCTTGATTTTGTCTTAGGAGTGTTTACCTGGTTTAAAATGTTGAGTGTTTTGTTAATATCGATCGTTCCGTTCTGCAGGTCAATATCAGACCATTCCAGGGCCAGACATTCACGGATGCGCAGTCCAGTAGCTAGGAGCGTTTTATAAAGCACAGTATCATAAAAATTGATAAAGGTATTTTCTAGGTTATCGAGATAGGAGAGGAAGTTTTTAAGTTCCTGATTTTGAAAGTATTTAATTTCTTGTTTATCTCTAGTTATCTTTCTAGGAATGACAACATCACGAGCAGGGTTATTATCTAATGCTTGGATGGAAACCCCATACTGTAGAATACGTTTATTTAAGGCATGAAGATGATTGTATTCTTTATATCCCGTTCCGTCCTGATTGTACTCATCCGCCCACTTATTTACCTGAGTTTGGATAATAACAGGAGTAAGTTTATCTAGTTTGTAAGTACCAAATAAGGGCAAGAGGTAATTATTTAAGCAGCCTTTTATCTTTATCTGCGTATTAGTTTTTATTGTATGCTGGTAGGTTTGCCAAAATAAGTCCACAAGTTCGCTATAGGTTGTTATATGCGAGCGTTGTTTCCGTGTAGAGCCGTTTTTCTCAAATTCTACCTTAGCCTGGGTGACCTTGCTTTTGAGTTCTTTCTTGGTTCGTGCTGATATGGTAGTCTTGACCTTCTTACCAGTTACAGAATCAATGCCAAGATAGATACTAGAGCGGTAGACTGCTGATCCGTCTTTTTTCGTGTGTTGTGTAATTTTCATGGTTTTAACTCCTTTTTCATCAGCAGGCAAGCAATTAGAAAAGGTTTTGAGTTTATACCATGCGAGGAGCTACGAGAACTCCTCTATTTTCGATTTTAAGCAGTCAGACGGTAAAATTGTACCAGAATAGGAAACAAAGGCTATATAGAGCCTGTAGAAGCGATGGACTTAATTAGTGAAAAATTTCTAATCAAAGTATTTATCAATTTTTAATCTTTGTAAAAAGGCTCATTGATTACACCTCGAAACAAAGCACAAAAGGAGCTTCGTTAGAGGCTCCTTTTGGTAGGTCGCTACTGCAACCATTCATAAGATTAAATTAAGCTTAATCCATTTGAAGCCATTTGTCAACTTTAAATTGATATTTAAAGTAAGAAGACTGGAGTAACTTTAGAATTTAAAACTATTTAAGCGAAGTTTGTCAATATGTCTTCTTCTTCTAAAAATTTAGTATGAGGCAACAGTAAAATTTTTGCTTTGGTATTTTCTTCAAAGATTGCCTTTGTTTCTACCATTTTTTCAAACTTATGACTTGTGTCATCAATAAGTGCAACATATTCTGCATTATGTTTATGATTTTGGAGAATTCTAGTATCCATTGCAAGTAATTTTGCTCTGTTAAGATCATTACCATTTGAAATAGTTCTAATCAATTTTTCGTTTTTTCGTGTAGGGATTGTAAAATCAAATTGAACTGTAATTCCTTCTTTACCAGAAAACGAAGTTCTGCTTGTAAAAAATACTTCTCTTTTTCTTAAAATTTCCTCGACTTCATCATGGAAAATATTCTTTACATTTTTATCTTTTAATACAATCATATCATTTACTTGCATGATTGTTTGAAGAAGACGTTGTTTAGCTAGAGGAAATTTTTCCAAGCTAGTAGTTATACAAAGTTCATTATTATTTAACTCAGTGCCTAGACTACTCACAATTGTGTTTAGAATATTGTTTTTATGTAAGGTTCGCCCGTTTAAATTTACGCCGTGACTTTTTAGGTTGTTGATAGTCCAGCCGTCATCTGTTAAGGTAACTCGACCATTGTTCAAGAATTCAGCATATAGAATGATATGGTCAAAATCGTTATCTAAAAAAGGAGTACTGATTTCAACGGTATGATTGTCAAGATCAGCGAAGCGATACTCTTTCATAAGCCAGTCGAAGTATACTTTTTTCAATGTGTTGGACTTATTCATTATCTTTCTCCTTTCTTATATTTGTGTATGATATAAATTCCGTAAATACATCTATTATCTGATTTACATTAGGGAAGTTAGAATCTTTCAAAGGTATTGCAATGGAATCTCTCTTGTCGTGTTTATTGGAATAGATATGTATATGACTACCAATAATAACTTTTCCATCAGGATTAATGTGTCTGTTCGATGGATGAATGTCAACTCTAACTATGTGGTCGTGAAAATCTTTTAGTCGAAGATGTATGCTGAAACGTTCATTGTTTAATCTACCTCGAAAGATATGAAGAATATATTGGATATCATCATCGTCAATTATAGTCTCGCCCACTTCTATTTTACCAAACATTGCGGAAATGGTGTTGTAAATCTGATCAAAAGTTAGCTGATTTTTAGGATGTTTTAATCTATTTATAATTTCTTGCACTTGTGCATCATCTAAGTTTGAATAATTCATTTTATCTTTCTTTATAAATACTTATGTTTTTCTTGTTGTACAAAATAAATTCTGGAATTACTATTTTAGCAAGTAAAGTATATTTTTAATTTTTATCTTTGTTCCGACTTGTCACTTTGAGGGTATAGTCATTGTATTCTTCTTGTAATTCACTAAAGTAATTTGGCTATATTTCAGCAAATGAAGAGAACTCATTATTAAATGTTAGGTGGCTATTCTAATTATCTAAACAGAGAAAAGCTTAGAAATCAGGAAAGAGTTTAGATAATCTTCTCAAATACCATTGTGGCTTGGATACGGTCGCCACTGCCTAGTCCTTTGCTTCCATCATTGGCGGTTGTGATGGTATGCAGGCGATAACCTTTTGAAGCTTGTTTATTGATAACATCTTCTAATTCTGTAAGGTTTCCTGATCCAGTGCCGAAAAACTTTTCTTTCAAAGTTACCTGAAGGACAACGTAGTGTAGTCCATTTACTCCAGATGCGGTAGAAAAACTACCTTCTTGTTTTACAGTGTCAAAAAATCCCATGGGGGTTACTCCTTTTCTTTGTCTCTCTCAGATAGTTTTTGAACTAAATCAAAAGCTATTTTTTTATCATAGTCATTTAAAGAAATATAGTTGATTAAAATATCTGCAAAATTTGTATTGTTCTCTTTATCAGCATTTATTAGTTCTTCAATTGTAAACATATACGATGGGATATGATTAAGCAATCCTTTTCCAAAATTGTTATACTTTACAGGATTATTTATATGTTCTTCAACGTTTTTGTACGCTGAACTAAGTTCATTTATTTTTTCAATATCTATATCATTAAGTAATTTTTTAAATTCGTTACTTTGGATTATTTTTAAAATATTTTGTTCATCTTCATGTCCCAATAAGTGGCCAACGCTTACCCCAAAGTGGTTAGCGAGTAGCTGGGCTTTATCTGGTTTGATAGTATGTTTATTATTTTCCCAATTAGATATCACCATTTTGGATATTGGTTTTTCGTTTTCTTTTAGTTCTTTATTTATTATTTGAGCTAATTCATCTTGAGTTATTCCCTCTTTGGTTCTTAGAATCTTTAGCCTATTTTTTATTGTTGACATTTTATCACCTCAGTTAAATTATAACCGCTAAAAAAACTTTTGTAAAGTTTTTATTTATTTTCTCTTGACAAGTAAAGAAAAACATTATATACTTGGTCTAAGTAAAGATAAACTTTACAAACAAGAAAGGAGGGAACTGTATTGCTTATCACCTCAACACAAGCAAAAGCAATTCGCCGAAAGCAAGCGGACAAGAATTTGACTGCTAAAAGAGCCAGCGAGGAAATTGGAGTGAATCCAATTACTTACAGGAAAATCCGAGACGGAGGCGAAGTAAAGCCTAGCATTTACCAAAAAGCCATGCAGTGGCTTGCTGAAGATTACTAGAAAGGGGCATAAGACAGAGTCTAGAAATATTTTGCTTGCTACCTATGGCAGTATCAAGGGTTTGTAGGGGTTTATTCTCTCCTAAATTTTCCCTACCTCAATGATTTACTTTGGTACTGTTTTAGGTGGCAAGCACTGACAAAAGAAGAAAGGAGCGAACCAATGGAACTGGTTTATATGGACGGCAAGAAAGAGCCGTATACTACGAGCGAGATTATCGCTGAATGTGCTGAAGTACAGCACCATACTATTACACGCTTAGTCAGAGACAATAAAGCTGATTTTGAAGCGTTGGGAATACTTGGATTTAAAATCCATAAATTAGATAAGAGAGGGCAACCGAAAAAAATCTATCTTCTGAATGAGCAACAGGCAACCTTGCTGATCACTTATCTAAAGAATACCGAACCAGTACGGCAATTCAAAATGAACCTAGTCAAAGCATTCTTTGAAATGCGTGATGAACTTTCTAAACGCTATCTTCAAAGGGAACTAGAAAAGCCAAAGCGCAAGACCTTAACTGAAGCTATTCAAACATGGGAGAAAGCCCCCAAGCATGCCTATAGTACTCTTACAAACTTACTACTAAAGGGAGTGACAGGGAAGAATAAAGCGCAACTCATGAAGGAGCGAGAAAGTAAGAACGGTATTGATGGCTTGACAAGTGCAGAACTGACAAACTACCAACGTTTGGAAGATATGGCAATAGCTATGATTAACTTGAATAGGGGGTATTCAGAAATTAAGGAATTAATTTTTAAAGTATAGGAGTATAGAAAATGGAAAATGATTTTAAGACAGTTACAAATGCCAAAGGGTTAGAAATTCCCAAGTATTCCAAGGATTTTAAAAAGCTAGTTGAGAAAGACAGACAACTAGCCGAATATCTTTGTATGAACTACGAGAACTTGGACAGTGAAGACCTGGGCGCATTTCTTGAAACAGTAGAACAGGGAATCAGTTGGATTCTAGATCTTATCGATAGTAAAGATTTGATTTATAAACCAAAGTTAGGTAGTAATCATGCAAAAAGAAAATAAAAAAATCACTTGCTCAAATTTTAGACGAGGCGAGCAAGCGACACAATTCAGAGTATAGAAATTTTTTCTATGCTTTGATTATAGCAAAAAATATCTATTCTATCAAATACATAAAGAAAAACCGAAGAGCAGGCAAGCAATTAGAAAAGGTTTTGAAAATCAAGTGCTGACAGGGTGATTCTAAGGCCTTGTTTAGCTGAAAGGTGGGTAATTTACTCACGAAACACGGCTACAAGCGTTCGCCAACTTGGGGCAATCGCCCAGCGTTTGGAGTGGTGAAGCATACCATATAGAAAACAGGCAAGAAAAAGGACAAGGAAAGGCTAATGGAGAAAAATATGACTCTAGATCTAGATAACATGACACAATCAGAATTTGACAACCGAATTACTGAAATCAAGGATAGAAATCCGAACCTCTTTCAGTTCATCATTGACTTTTTAGATGATAAAGTAACTCCAGAAGAGGTGTACGACTTTCTAAAGATGGAGCGAAGCTATCAAGTAAATTATATCAAGAATTACAAAGCGAGGGCATAGCATGAATGAACTAGAATTAAGCAATACGCAGTCTATTGTCTTTACTTTGCTACTGCTTGGCCTACTACTTTATCTAAACCGCCGAGACCGCAAAAAAAGCGCCCAAATCGAGCGAGAAAGTACACAGACGATAGAAACAACTAGCGAGGATTTAAGCCCTGATTATGGGCGATATATTCAGCTTGCAGCGGTTAAGCCATGGGGGTACTAATATGTTTGAAAAAATGATTGAAGATTTAAAGTCTAAGATTTTGGAAGCAGTGGAACGGTATTTAAAAAGCCATGAGAAAGTACCTCAAAAAAGATTAGATTTGATCAGTAAGGTGGAACTAAAGGAAGAACTGGGCATAGGAGATAAAACCTTGATAAAATGGGAAGGTGCAGGACTACCGCAGTATATACCGCCTATTGAAGATACTAGAAAAGCGTATTATAAAATCTCAGACGTTTTAAAGTTTTTGGGGGTAGATGATGGCAAAGACTAAAGTATATTTTTGGTTGAAAATTGATAAGAAATTTTTTGACAACCTATTTATTAAGCGACTAAAAAGTATGCCTGGTGGCTATACCATGACAGTGATCTATATGCGCATGATGTTAGAAAGTCTTGAAAGTGATTGTATTCTGTATTACGAAGGGTACTTTGAAACCTTAAAAGAAGAACTGGCCTTGAAATTAGATGTTTCTGAAGATGATATATCTATGACTATAGCTTATTTTACGCAATGTGGCCTGATTCAGATTGATGAAGATAAAAATGCCGAGTTAACACAAGCAAAAGCTTTGGTACAACAAGAAACAAACCACGCTGCATATATGAGAAGCTACCGCAAAGAGCAACAAGAGAAAGAAAAAAATCTTACATTGTTATCTAATAATTTTACAACGTTATCTACATGTAAGACAGAGAAAGAGATAGATAAAGAGAAAGAGTTAGAGCAAGATTTAAAGTTAGATATAAATAAAGAGTATATAGTCGAGGGAACCTCGCCTAATGAGAAAAGCTCATCTTTCACTTTTCCTACTTGGCTTGAAGAAACAGCTATAAAAGATTTAGAGAAAACAAAACATAAAGAACTTTGGATTCCTATTGTTTATCTGAATCAAGTAGCTAATAAGAGGTATAAGTTTGTTGATAAGACAAAAAGGCTTTTACTAGCACGATTCAAAGAAGGCTATACACTTGAAGATTTTAAACAGGTGATAGATATTAAAACGGCAGAATGGAAGGATAGTCCTGAATTTTCTAAATATCTGAGACCAGAAACACTTTTCGGATCTAAGTTTGACGGTTATTTGAATCAAAAGCCTAAAACAATAAAAGGGAAGTCTGAAGACAACTTCCCAGACCTACCATTTTAGGAGTTGCAAAGATGAAGGAACAATTTAAAGAATTTAATAACAGAAAAATATCGGATAAGGTTTGCGATATTCACCAGGTAAATTACTGGGAAATTTCTGTACCAGTGTTAGGGAGTTCAGAAAGAAAAGTACAAGCATTTTGCCCGGAGTGTGTGAAGGGAGAGATTAAACAAAAAGAGAAAGACCTATTGCAGCAGTTCGAGGACAGGCAAGCTTACTTTAAAACTTATGATGTGTTAATGCGTGATAGCACGATTCCTAACGAGTTGAAGGGGGCAACGTTTGATAATTTCTTTGTTAAGACGACAGAGGAGCGTCAGATGTTAGAGTTTGTAAAGGGGCAAGTCCAGAAGTACCTTGCAGGTATGACGGGAAATACTTTAATCAGTGGTAGCACAGGAATAGGAAAAAGTCATTTATCTCTTGCCTTGGCTAAAGAAATCAATGAGAGTTTTAGGGAGAAGCACGAGCCTAAGAGTGTCTTGTTTGTCAGCTTAACCGAGATTATCAAGCAGATAAAAGAAGGCTGGGCTTATGGAAGAAATGCAAACTTAACAGAGTATGAGGCGGTTAAAAAGTTAGTTGATGTAGATTTTCTAATCATCGATGACCTGGGGGCAAAAAATGGGACAATCTCTCCTAAGAGCGATTGGGAACAGGATTTCTTGTTTGATATTATCAATAATCGAGAAACTACGATTTTCAACACGAATCTAGATAGCAGTGAACTGCGAACAGTTTACAATGCTAGAAACTCAAGTAGGATTTTGAAAGGTTTAGAAGGGAACACTTTCAAGGCTTTCACGATCAAAGATAAGAGATACACTATAAACACAGTGAGGGGAGAATATCAATGAATGATGATAAAATGCGATTTGCAACAGAAAAAGGCTTTGTTGTCTACGAAAAATGTGGTATAATAGAGATAGAAAAAGTTCCAAGTTTTGGAGAAATTACTTTATTCTACTCAGATGGGAAATTTACTCATCTAGTCAAAAAAGAAACTAAAAAATAAGTCTATTGAGAACAACTCAGGGACATACCGTAAAGCATCTAATGCTAGAGGTATGTCCCTTTTTGTTTGCATAGAAAGGGGGCGAGGGTGATGTCAGGAGATACTTCTTTAGGGTATGTAGTAGCCAATAAGTTTTCTATGGATCCAGATAAAAGACAGAAAATCTTTTCTCAGTGTAAAAAAGAAGATGATAGCTTAGAACAACGGAAACAAGAAATACTAGAAAAATATGCTAACAAACAAGACAAATCAAAATCTAGAAAAAATGATGCTAAAGGCTCGGAGAGTCATAAAAGAAAAGCTAAGAGCAAAGAATTTTAGAAAAAATTATAAACAAAAATCAGATATTAAAAGATAAAGGAGCAAAAAATGACAACTAACTTAGTTAAACAAAAAGAAAATTTAGAAGCTTATATCCGAAGTACAGGTTATAACACTAGAGGGATGAACGTAGAAAATAATCATGTACTCATTGAAAAACCAATCCTTGATAGTTATGAAGATGAACATCAACGTAAAGAGCTGGTTGATCTAGTAAATGTTATTGAGACTCGTACCCGTGGTGGGAAGTATGAAGTAACTGACTTTGAATCTGATTCATTACAAGAAGTTAGCGAAAATTCGGTTGAGAGAACAGAAGCAGATAAAAAGAAAACTATCAGCGTTGATTACTTAGTTAAATTATTCAGTGGAAAACTTGATTTTTCACAGGAACAATTAGATGATGGCCAATATAATTTAACGGATTTTCTTGGTAAGAAGATTATTAAATTAAAACGTAGAACACGAAATAGAGAGATTGGCAAAATTCTCCAAACTGCGAAAGTGCAGACTGCTACAAGTATGGACGACTTGAAATCTATTGTTTCTTTAATCAATCCAGAGCGCAATGTATCTATGGTTGTTAGTCAATCACTATTTAGTGTCTTAGAAAAAATGAAAGATACTTCAGGAAATTATCTTCTTAAAGTTGATAAAGAGACAGGAACAAGTGAAACATTCTTTGTAGATAACTTTTTAATTGTAGATGATACAACCTTAGGGAATAAAGGTGACAAAAAAGGCTTTATCGGAGATCTAGAAAATTTTGTTACTTTGTTTGACCGAAAGAAAGATACACTTAGCTGGGTGAATGCGAATGACTATTTTGGAAAACGGTTGATTTTACATACCCGTTTTGATGTAAAAAAAGTTGAAGAAGATTGTGGTTACTTTATTCAATGGAACTAGGAGAAAGAAATGGATATTAATCAAGTATTTGAAACACTGGATGATCTAGATAATAAAAAAAGTAAGATTAATTCAGCACGAGAACAGTTAAGCGAAAAAAGGAAGAGTCTTTTAGGCAATCAAACAGTTTCATTTGAGAATATAGATTCTTTTTTGTCAAATAACTTAGAATCTTTAGAAAAGCTGGAAAAGATGGAAAAAGCTATTAATTCTCTTCAGGAAAAATATAATAGTGATTTTTCAGAAGCTAAAGCAGTCATCTTTGAATACATTTTTAAAGAAACTAAGCAACGGATGGAAACTAAGAAGATCTATAAACAATACCGAAAGAAACTTAGACGAATTCTGGACGCATATGATGAAATTCAAGAACTAAAGAAGGATGTAGAAGAAATCCATGCAGGTGTAGTCAGGGAAATAAGTCAGAAACATTCTCTATTGCTATATCGAACGGAAGTAAGTCCGCGTACTGTCTTACCATTCTTAAACCCTGATATTAGCGGGTGGATGAATTTTTATAAGGAATATCGGGACATTAAAGAGTATTTAGAAAAATAGGGAACAAATTAAGTAAGGCTAGTGATATATGGCTGAAACAGAAGAGATATCGCTAGTCCTACTTTTATGCTTTACTAAGTTTCACATAACAAAGTAAGCATAAACTGAAAAGAAGTAATAGCTTGAAAGCAAGGTATATCAGGGGTTTACAGAATGGAGTGAGTTTCACAGAATGTAAGATATGAGAAACTGAGGGGATAAATTAAAGAAATTTCCCTTGAACTTGTCATATTGAAGAGTTGTCAAACTTAAAACAATGATACCTGGTAAGTGGAGTGTTGGAAGGCTTTTAGCGCTTTTTGTCAGTTTGACAGAATTTACAATTTGACAAATTGAAAGATAAAAAAAATTTTTAAATTTAAGTGGAGGTACTTGCCTATGTACGAGTTGAGTAACAGAGACCTGGACGGGATAGATATTGAGTTAGGACGATATAGAACGCTTGCTAATAAAATTTATTTGAGAAGACAGGAACTGATACATAATAAGAAACATAGCACTGAAGATTATACTGGTGGGAAAGGCAAGACAGTATCTAGTCCTACCGAAGCGACAATCATTAGAATTGAAGAAGACCAAACACTAAGATATTTAGAAGGCTTTAAACTAGTTGTAGATACCTTGATGGAAAACTTAATTGAAAGTGATCTAGTAATTTTTAAAATGAGATATTTAGAAGCTGGTGCGACTTGGGAAGACGTGGCAGAGAAACTAAATAAAACTACTCGTTATATAAATAGCCGTAGAAAGGTAATCGCTAAAAGATTTGTGGAATTGAAAGGATATTGACTCCCCCCACCTTTAAAAAAATCTTTCTGCCCAGTAGGGTACCGGTGAAGGGAACTTTTTCCAAGTCGGAGCACTTCAGACAAAAAGGGGGTAAAAACTTATTGTTTTTAGAAAAAAGTATTAGTTTTTCTAAAATAGAATTGAGATGAAACTATTTTTCTGAAATAAGACCTAATTTTCAATTGATAAATGAATTGATTATGTCATTTATTTTTAAGATTTCTTCCAATAATAGTTTTTGATACTCTTTAAAATTTTTTGAGGAATGAAATTCAATCAGTTCTTCAAAGAATTTCGGGGGATTGGTAAATATTTGTAATGGGACATTTGAAATTTTATAATGAAATATATTATTTCTAAAATCTTGTCGGAAGTTAAAAACTTTTTCTTTGCGATCAAGGATATCAACAACTTTCTCCCGTTGGAAATCAGGAAATAAAGAGCTTTCCTTATTAAGAATCAAGCGTAAGGCTGTAATACTAACTAAATAGCATTGGCTTAGCGAGCGTGTAAAAAAGTAATTTTTTGATTTTAAGACACTTGGCATAATATGTACTACAAAATTATTCTGGCATAATATGTTAAATAAGAATAACTGAGTGCCCGTAGGCAGAACTCCTGTTAAAAAATTCCTTCTTTTAGATTCAAATAAGAAAAAATCACGTTGTTCAAAGTTTTCAATTTTAATATCCTGGATTGTAGGCTTCTTAATAGTTTTTTGATTTACTGAATTAATTAAAGTTCCTAAAGCTTTGCTAAATTCAAAAAATAAATCAGTAGCTCTTTTATCAAAATAGGAAATATCCTTTTTATCAGTTTTCGATAAAATACTTTCTAGGTAAATATGATATTGGTTAGTGTTAGCGTATGGAATTTCGTTGAAGTAATATACCCCTAAATCATGTTGTCCAAAAATATTGATTACGAGTTTTTGAAATAAATTGTAATTTTCTACCATTTGTGAATAAAAGCGTCTCTCTATTTCAAGTATCAGTTTGTTAGCCTTGCTAAATTTTTTATCAGAGTATTGCTTATAACTCACTCGGACACTAGATATTATTTTTTGAAATTCCTGTTCTCCAATATTTGGAAAATCACTATGAACATCTCTGGGTAAAAACTTTAGTATTCCATCACAGAGAGATGATACAAAAGGAAGGATACCTATTGATAGTTCTGGATAAACTGTCTTATCCAAACTTACAATATTTTCAAGCAGTTGCCTTACTTCAGCAACTTCATCAAGTAGGATTGAAAAAGAAATCATTTCTATCTTATCCATGTTAATCCTTTCAGAAAGTTATTGTTTATATTATAGTTATTGTAACATTATTATTGATAATTGATTAGATGAATAAAAAAGCACCTTCAAAGGTGCTAGTTCTTGCCTGCTGAACTCGTAAATATTACGCCCTTTTTAGGGCTCTTTTTGTGGACTTTTTTAGGAACTTTCAAGAAAAACTAAGGCGATTTAATGCCTAAATGTTTTTAAAGAAAGTCAGTATTTTCAAGGCCTGAGCTCTAAAAATTTGACTTATAGAGTGTTAAATGATAGTATAGTCAAAGATAGTCAAGGTTCAAAGAAGGAGTTTGATTTACTATGAGATTTAAAAATACATCAGATCATATCGAAGCCTATATCAAGGCGATTTTAGACCAGTCTGGTATCGTGGAATTGCAACGGAGCCAGTTAGCAGATACCTTCCAGGTTGTACCGAGTCAGATCAACTATGTCATCAAGACTCGTTTTACAGAAAGCAGAGGTTACTTAGTTGAGAGCAAGCGTGGTGGTGGAGGCTACATTCGCATAGGGCGTATTGAGTTTTCCAGTCATCATGAGATGCTCCGCGATTTGCTTTACTCGATTGGTGAGCGGGTTAGTCAGGAGATTTATGAGGATATTCTCCAGCTTTTGGTGGAGCAAGACTTGATGACCAAGCAGGAGATGACCTTGCTGACTTCTGTAGCAATAGATCGTGTCCTAGGGGAAGAATCCTCAGTTGTCCGTGCCAATATGCTCCGACAGCTATTACAAGAGGTAGATAGAAAAGAGAAGTAAGATGAACTATTCAAAAGCATTGAATGAATGTATCGAGAGTGCCTACATGGTTGCGAGCCATTTTGGAGCTCGTTATCTAGAGTCTTGGCATTTATTGATTGCCATGTCCAATCACAGTTACAGTGTGGCAGGTGCGACTTTAAACGATTATCCTTATGAAATGGATCGTTTAGAAGAGGTTGCGTTGGAACTGACTGAAACCGACTATAGCCAAGACGAAACCTTTACAGAATTACCCTTTTCCCATCGTTTGGAGGTTCTCTTTGCGGAAGCAGAGTATGTAGCCTCAGTGGTCCACGCAAAGGTACTAGGGACAGAGCATGTCCTCTATGCGATTTTGCATGACGGCAATGCCTTGGCGACTCGCATCTTGGAGAGAGCAGGCTTTTCTTATGAAGACCAGAAAGATCAGGTCAGAATTGCTGCTCTTCGTCGCAATCTAGAAGAGCGTGCAGGATGGACAAGAGAAGATCTCAAGGCTTTGCGTCAACGTCATCGTACAGTAGCTGATAAGCAAAATTCCATGGCCAATATGATGGGCATGCCTCAAGCTCAAAGTGGTGGTCTAGAGGACTACACGCATGACCTGACGGAGCAAGCGCGTTCTGGCAAGTTAGAGCCAGTTATCGGTCGCGACAAGGAAATCTCACGTATGATTCAGATTTTGAGTCGAAAGACCAAGAACAATCCGGTCTTGGTTGGGGATGCGGGTGTCGGGAAAACAGCTCTAGCACTTGGACTTGCTCAGCGTATTGCTAGTGGGGGTGTACCAGCTGAAATGGCCAAGATGCGCGTTCTAGAGCTTGATTTGATGAATGTCGTTGCAGGGACACGTTTCCGTGGAGATTTTGAAGAGCGCATGAACAATATCATCAAGGACATCGAGGAAGACGGCAAAGTGATCCTCTTTATCGATGAACTCCACACCATCATTGGTTCTGGGAGTGGTATTGACTCGACTCTAGATGCGGCCAATATCTTGAAACCAGCCTTGGCTCGCGGAACTCTGAGAACAGTTGGTGCAACCACTCAGGAAGAATACCAAAAACACATCGAAAAAGACGCAGCTCTTTCTCGTCGTTTTGCAAAAGTGACGATTGAAGAGCCAAATCTAGCTGACAGTATGACTATTTTGCAAGGCTTGAAGGCGACCTATGAGAAGCATCACCGTGTGCAAATTACAGATGAAGCCGTTGAAACGGCTGTCAAGATGGCGCATCGTTACTTGACTAGTCGTCACTTACCAGACTCTGCCATCGATCTATTGGATGAAGCGGCAGCAACAGTGCAAAACAAATCTAAGCATGTGAAAGCAGACGAATCCGACTTGACTCCAGCTGACAAGGCTTTGATGGATGGCAAGTGGAAACAAGCGGCCCAGCTAATCGCAAAGGAGCAGGAAGTCCCTGTCTATAAAGACTTGGTAACAGAATCTGAAATTTTGACCACCTTGAGTCGCTTGTCAGGTATCCCAGTCCAAAAACTGACGCAAACGGACGCCAAGAAATACCTGAACTTGGAAGCGGAACTGCACAAACGTGTCATCGGTCAAGATCAAGCTGTTTCAAGTATTAGCCGTGCCATTCGTCGCAACCAGTCAGGAATTCGCAGTCACAAGCGTCCGATTGGTTCCTTTATGTTCCTAGGGCCGACAGGAGTCGGTAAGACCGAATTGGCAAAGGCTCTGGCAGAAGTTCTCTTTGATGACGAATCAGCCCTTATCCGCTTTGATATGAGTGAGTATATGGAGAAATTCGCAGCTAGCCGTCTCAATGGAGCACCTCCAGGCTATGTGGGCTACGAGGAAGGTGGGGAGTTGACCGAGAAGGTTCGCAACAAACCCTATTCCGTTCTCCTTTTTGATGAGGTAGAGAAGGCCCACCCAGATATCTTTAATGTTCTCTTGCAGGTTCTGGACGACGGTGTCTTGACAGATAGCAAGGGGCGCAAGGTTGATTTTTCAAATACCATTATCATCATGACGTCAAACCTTGGTGCGACGGCTCTTCGTGATGACAAGACTGTTGGCTTTGGTGCTAAAGACATTCGTTTTGACCAGGAAAATATGGAAAAACGAATCTTTGAAGAGCTGAAAAAAACTTATCGACCAGAGTTTATCAACCGTATTGATGAAAAGGTGGTCTTCCACAGCTTAGATAGCGAACACATGCAAGAAATTGTCAAGATTATGGTGAAACCATTGATTGCTAGCCTAGCAGAGAAAGGCATCGATTTGAAATTACAAGCTTCGGCACTGAAGTTGCTAGCTAGCCAAGGTTATAATCCAGAAATGGGAGCTCGCCCACTTCGCAGAACACTGCAAACAGAGGTGGAAGATAAGATAGCTGAGATCCTCCTCAAGGGAGAACTGGTAGCAGGCAAGACTCTCAAGATTGGTGTCAAAGCTGGTCAATTAAAATTTGATATTGCTTAAAAATGGAGAGTCAGGAGTATTCCTGATTCTTTTTTTCTACTTTTTTATAAAAAATGATAAAAAACTATTGACAAAACAAAAATATAGTATATAATAAAAACATAGAAAATAAAAATATCAAAAATTATAAAAAGGTAAAACGTTTATGAAAAAGAAAACAGCAGTGGTATTTGGGACCTTTGCCCCTCTCCATCAAGGGCATATCGATCTGATCCAGCGAGCGAAGCGTCAGTGTGACCAGGTCTGGGTAGTCGTTTCAGGATACGAGGGAGACCGAGGTGAGCAGGTAGGTTTAAGTCTTCAAAAACGATTTCGCTATATTCGAGAGGCTTTTCGTGATGATGAATTGACCTCTGTCTGCAAGCTGGATGAGACCAACCTTCCCCGTTACCCTATGGGCTGGCAGGAGTGGTTGGACCAGATGTTAGAGGAGATTTCCTATGATGAAACCCAGCAAGAACTGACTTTTTTTGTAGGAGAAGCAGACTACCAGCAAGAGTTATCTAAGCGTGGATTTGGCACCGTCTTGCAAGAAAGAAAGTTTGGTATCTCAGCGACTATGATTCGAGAAAATCCAAGCAAATATTGGAAATACATCGCTCAACCCTTCCGTCGTCAGTTTACCAAGAAAGTGTTGATTATGGGAAGTGCTAGCAATGGGAAGACCACTCTGGCCAAGGATTTGGCAAGGTATTACGATGCACCCGTTAGTCTGGAATACGCGCGTGAGTACCAGATCAAAAACAATGTCCGCGACGATGAATTGACTCCAAAGGATTACTACTATCTCCTGTTGGGACAGTATGACCAGACCTCCAAGTTAATCGACAGCAATGCCAATCGAGGTCTAGTGATAGCCGATACCAACTCCTTGGTAACCAAGGGCTACTATGACTATTATATGGAGACAGAGGACCAAGGGGACTTATCAGGAGAAACCTTTGACAATCTCTTTGCCTCTATCTTGGCCAAGGAAAAATGGGATTTGATTCTCTTTGTGCAACCTGTCGGTTCCTATGTCAATGACGGATTTAGAGATATGACCATGGCAGAAGACCACATTCGCTACAGTTTTTCCCAGCATTTGGACCAGATGAGGGAGCGATACTTAACCACCATTCCTTTAGTTTATCTAGCAGAGGATTATCTAGGCAATTATGAAGCAGCAAAAGTGGCTATTGATGCCATTTACCAAGCAGATTAGGAGAAAATTATGAAAACAGTAACTAAAAAAATCACACAATTTATCGAAAACTTTAACAATGTCCATGCTGAAGCCCGCAAGATTGGTTTTGCAGGAATCATGCGCCTGCTATGGAAAGATCTCTTTGTCGGCCGTAGTCTTTTCCAGTGGTTGTATCTCATCGCCTTGTCAAGTGTTCCCTTGATCTTAGAGTTCACGCAAAATACAGAAAGCCATGACTGGTTGAGCTTGTTTGCATCTTGGACTGGGATTGTCTGTGTTATCTTGGTAGCAGAAGGGCGTGCAAGCAATTATCTTTTTGGGGCCATTAACTCGGCTATCTACTTGATCTTGGCCATGAATGCGACTTTTTATGGAGAAGTTTTGACGACTGTTTACTTCTTTGTCATGCAGCCGATTGGTCTCTATGCTTGGTTGTCCAATCGTATCAATGAACAGGAAAAACCAGAAGAATCCCACTTTGAAGCTAAGAAATTATCTGTTCTTGACTGGCTCAAGTACTTAGCCTTGACCGCCATTATCTGGATTGGTATGGGCTTGGCTTACCAAAGTATCAATAGTGCTCGCCCTTTCCGTGATAGTGTTACCGATGCGACCAATGGTGTTGGTCAGCTCTTGATGACACGTCTCTACCGTGAGCAATGGATTTTCTGGATTGCAACCAATCTCTTTAGTATCTACCTCTGGTGGGGTGAAAATATCCACATCCAAGGGATGTACTGGGTTTACACACTCAACAGTCTAGTGGGTTGGTACCAATGGACTAAGGCAGTTCGAAAGGAGGCATAAGATGGCAGATACGATGATTCCAGCCGGGATGACGGAAAAAGAATATTATGAAATCCATGCCAGTCAGGAGGAGTTTTTAGACTGGTACTACAATCAGGAACTCCCTCAATATGAAAAACCAAGTGTGACAGTAGATATGGTAGCCTACTGCTTTGTCGAAGGAAAGATCAAGCTCCTGCTGATCCGTCGCAAGGCTCACCCTTATCAAAACTGTTTGGCTTTGGTTGGAGGCTTTATGGACAAGGGAGAAGATGCTGCACATGCCTGTCAGCGCGAGGTGAGAGAAGAAGTCAATCTGGATCTACCTTTGGAAAAAATCGAGCAATTAATGACCGTATCGACCCCTGGGCGTGATCCGCGGGGCTGGACAGTGACCATTGCCCACTTGGTGTACCTGCCTAGTCGTGCCTTAGACCTCGTTCAGGCAGGTGACGATGCCAAGGATGTCGTTTTTGTAGATGTCGATTTCCAGACAGGCAAATGCTTCCAAGATGGAGTGGAGCTGGAGGAGCAAGCCTTCGCCTTTGACCATTATGCCATTATCCAAGAATCCATCAAACGAATCCAAGGCCGTCTCGACTGGAACCCGACCTTCCTCTATCTGCTGGAGGAGGAGTTCACTGTCTACGAAGGAACCGAA
The DNA here is from genome assembly GCF_003942875.1 of Streptococcus oralis. Lineage (GTDB taxonomy): Bacteria > Bacillota > Bacilli > Lactobacillales > Streptococcaceae > Streptococcus > Streptococcus oralis_BX. Next base: position 85,884 of record NZ_RMVK01000008.1, read on the forward strand.
CTAGTCAATCTCATCAATCCTGGTCGCCCAATCGTCAGCAATAACTTTCTCGTAAAATACGGCGAATATGTAGAAGAAGTCGGACTCAAACGAGTACCCAAAAAGAAACCAAGAAAAACTTATCGATTGAAATAAAGAGGTCGGGAACTTTTCCCGACCTTTTTATTTATCATCATTTTTTATGAATGGTTATCTTTCTTAGGATTACTCAACATGTGAGTAAAGAAGTCTTTATATCGATACTTGAGATAGTTCTCGTGCAAAAATAACAAAGCGATATAAACAATCATAAAGATTATAGTCAGATAGAAGACATCAAATGCAGTTCGCGCATAGTAAGTGGCTGATTGATAAGAGCCAATAGCTCCCAAAATCAACCAAGGAAGATACTTGTAATACTTATTTAGCATAAGAGTGCACCTCCTATATTCTATTTCAATGTTATTATATTCCTTTATCTAATGCAATGCAAGCGATTACACAAGAGCGATGCAAAAATAGGACTCTTATCTAAAAAATTTTCTATTTTTTCGTTTCGATTACGAATAGAAATAGTAGAGAGAAATTTTTTTAAATAGTTTCTCTAAATAGTTGACAGATTCAAGGTCCAATGTTACAATTATATTACAAAAAGATTTCTTAACATTTCAAAAATGTTACAAAGGAGTAGAAAAATGAAAAAGAAAACCTATATCAAATTGATGGCAGCGACTGTATTGACTTCTACCTTGCTACTGGGAGCTTGTGGAAATAAAAACGAATCCACTCAAACCAGTAGCTCTGCAAAAACAAGTCAATCATCAAGTTCTAAAGCAGCTTCTTCTAGCAAAGAAAGCAAGACACAAAAATCTTCAAGCTCAGCTTCATCTGAAAAGGCTCAGGCATCTTCTGGTCAGTCTTCTACAACGGCAGATCAGTCACAAGCGAAACCAGCACCTGAATCAAGACAAGAACAAGCAGCTCCTAGTCAACAAGCCCCTTCTCAGGCTCCATCAACTCAGCAAGGCTCTCAAACTCAGTCTAACCAGTCAGGCTACGATCCAACAACTGACCGCAATCTTCAAGACAAGCAAGCAGAACACAACAAACGCTACAAGGGTGTTTTAACCATGGTCGATGGTGATTTCTCAGCAGCTGCAGGCAACTGGAAGGGAGCAAATGGCGAAACTATTACGGTTTCATCAGGGGGCCAGTTTACAGTAGAAACTGCAGATGGAAAGAAAGAAAACTATTCTATCAGAGGCTACTCTTACACTCTTGATGATGGCAAGTATAATGCCAAAATCGGTGGCGGAAAAATCATCCAAATTACAACAGGTGCGGATGGTAAAGTTTCAAGCGTTGCCTTGATTCAATAATAGTATCTAGGTTTTCCTAGGAGCTAAAAAACCGTAAACTCCAAGCGAGTTACGGTTTTTTCTATTATGCTTTGTCTAATTGCAAGAGGGCTTCAATCTCTGCTAGGGTGCTAGCTTGTGAAATGGCTCCACGAAGTTTGGCAGCGCCAGATGTCCCCCGGAGGTAGTGAGGAGCGAGTCCACGGAATTCACGAACGGCTATGTTTTCTCCTTTGAGGTTAATCAAGCGTTTCAAGTGTTCGTAAGCAATTTTCATCTTGTCTTCAAATGTCAGGTCAGGGAGAATTTCTCCAGTTTCAAAGTAGTGGTTGATCTGGTTGAAGAGGTAGGGATTTCCCATGGCTGCACGGCCAATCATGACAGCGTCAGCACCGACTTCTTCGATACGCTGTTTGGCTTCTTGTACTGTACGGATATCACCATTTGCGATAAATGGAATCTTGGTCAGAGCTTGAGCAACCTTGTGAAGAGTCTCAAGGTCTGCGTGACCTGTGTACATCTGTTCGCGGGTACGGCCATGCATGGCAAGGGCAGAGACACCTGCAGCCTCAGCTGCGAGGGCATTCTCCACGGCTAGGGATGGATCAGACCAGCCGGTGCGCATTTTGACAGTGAGGGGGATATCAAGGACAGATTGGACCTTGTTGATAATAGAGTAGATCTTGTCTGGATCCTTGAGCCACATAGCGCCAGCTTCGTTTTTCACGATTTTGTTAACTGGGCAGCCCATGTTGATATCAACGATATCAGTCTTGGTATTTTCCTGGATGAATTCTGCTGCGCGTGCGAGGCTGTCTTCGTCGCTACCAAAGAGTTGGATAGAAACGGGGTTTTCGCCTTCATCGATATGAAGCATATGTAGGGTTTTTTCGTTGTTGTATTGGATTCCCTTGTCAGAGACCATTTCCATGACAACGAGTCCAGCTCCGAGCTCTTTTGCGATGGTACGAAAGGCTGAGTTTGTCACGCCAGCCATGGGTGCTAAAACAGTACGATTGGGAATCTCAACATTGCCAATCATAAAGGGTGTATTAAGATTTGTCACGAATGAGTTCCTCCAGGTCGTTTTCATCAAAGTTATAAGTTGTTTGGCAGAATTGACAAGTGATTTCTGCCCCGTGGTCTTCCTCTTTCATTTCCTGTAAGTCTGAGCTTGGAAGGCTGGCAAGAGCGTTCATAAAACGGTCTTTGCTGCAGTCACATTGGAAACGGATTTCTTCTTCAGATAGACGTTTGTAAGATTCGTCACCATAGATGGCCATGAGAAGGGCTTCGATATGGTCATCGCTTTCCAGAAGGGTTGAGATAGCTGGCATTTCTTGGATGCGTTTTTCAAAGTGAGCAATCTCTTCTTCCTTGGCCCCTGGCAATACTTGGAGAAGGAAACCTCCGGCAACTTCGACCTTGTCGTCTTTATCCAAAAGAACATTGAGGCCGACTGCTGAAGGGGTTTGTTGGCTTTCAGTCAGGTAGTATGCCAAGTCTTCACCGATTTCCCCAGAGATGAGGGGAGTCATGGAGTTGTAAGGATTTCCAGTACCATAGTCTGTGATAACGAGAAATTGACCGTTTCCAACAAAAGGTCCGACTAGGACTTCACCCGTTGCAGTCTTTTTGATGTCAACACCTGGATTTTGAACGTAGCCCTTGACGTTGCCTTTGGTATCTGCGACCGTGATGATGGCACCGAGAGAGCTTGTTCCAAGAACTTTAACCGTTAGCTTGGTATTTCCTTTTTCATTGGCTGCGAGAATCTGGCTAGCGATAAGAGTACGACCAAGTGCAACAGTTGAACTGGCTTGAGTTTGATGTTTTTCTTGAGCAGTGCGGACGGTTTCAGTGCTATCAAGGACAAAAGCACGAAAGGCTCCGCTTTCTGATATTGTTTTAATAATTTTATCCATAGCTACTATTTTAGCATAAAAATGCCCAAAGGGGGAGTCGTGTGTTTGCTGTTTCTGTGGAATAATGACGAGGAAATCAACCTTAAAATAAAATGAGAAACAGATTATTTCAGCATTTGAAAGATTTATGCTATGCTTGTAGGAGAAAATGAAAGGGGTAACAAATGTATTTAGGTGATTTGATGGAAAAAGCCGAATCTGGCCAATTTTTAGTCCTTTCCTTTCTATTACAAGATTCGCAGACAACAGTCAAGGAAGCCATGGAAGAAACAGGATTTTCAAAGGCGACCCTAACCAAGTACATTTCTCTGATTAACGAAAATGCCTTGGAAAGAGGACTAGAGCTGACCATCCACTTGGAAGATGAAAATCTGCGTTTGTCGATTGGTGCAGCTACCAAGGGAAGAGAGATTCGGAGCTTGTTTCTAGACAATGCCATTAAGTACCAAATTTTGGTTTACCTTCTCTATCACCAACAGTTTCTAGCTCATCAGTTGGCTCAAGAATTGATGATTAGCGAGGCCACGCTTGGTCGCCACTTAGCTAGTCTAAATCAGATTTTGTCAGAGTTTGACTTATCCATCCAAAATGGCCGTTGGCGAGGTCCGGAGCATCAGATTCGCTATTTCTATTTCTGCCTTTTCCGCAAGGTCTGGTCCAGTCAGGAGTGGGAAGGTCACATGCAGAAAGCTGAGAGAAAACAAGAGATTGCTACCCTAGAAGAAATCTGCGGTGCTAGCTTGTCTTCAGGTCAGAAATTGGACTTGGTTCTCTGGGCTCACATCAGTCAACAGCGTCTTCGGGTCAATGCCTGTCAGTTTCAAGTCATAGAAGAAAAAATGCGGGGGTATTTTGACAATATTTTCTACCTTCGTTTGCTTCGAAAGGCTCCGTCCTTTTTTGCTGGGCAACATATCCCTCTAGGAACTGAGGATGGTGAGATGATGGTATTCTTTTCATTTCTCCTTTCCCATCGTATCTTACCCCTTCATACTATGGAGTATATCCTTGGTTTTGGAGGGCAATTAGCCGACTTGCTGACGCAATTGATTCAAGAGATGAAGAAGGAGGAGTTGCTGGGGGACTATACAGAGGACCATGTCACCTATGAACTCAGCCAGCTTTGTGGTCAAATTTATCTATACAAGGGCTATATCTTGCAAGATCAGTACAGATACCAGACAGAGAATCGCCATCCCTATTTGCTGATGGAACATGATTTTAGAGGAACTGCAGAGAGAATTTTTCATATTTTGCCTACCTTTCAACAGGGGACGGATTTGGATAAGAAAATTCTCTGGGAATGGCTCCAGTTGATAGAGTATATGGCAGAAAATGGTGGTCAGCATATGAGGATTGGTTTGGATTTGACATCTGGTTTCCTTGTCTTTTCTAGGATGGCTGCCCTTTTGAAACGGTATTTGGAATACAATCGTTTCATTACTATTGAAGCCTATGATCCCAGTCGACATTATGATTTGTTGATTACCAACAACCCTATTCATAAGAAAGAACAGACTCCGATCTATTATTTAAAAAACGACTTGGATATGGAGGATTTGGCAAAGATTCGTCAGATGCTCTTTGCCTAAAAGACCTGAGTTTTCAGGTCTTTTTTGTGAAATTCGCACAATCTCCTCACATTTTTTTAAAATTTAAAAAAAATTGATGAACAAGAAAGCGCTTTATTTTGTATACTAGTTACTGTAAAGAGGAACCCCCTCAAGATTTTATCAGGAGGACAGCACATGTCACAAGAAAAATACATCATGGCTATTGACCAAGGAACAACCAGTTCTCGTGCCATCATTTTTAACAAAAAAGGAGAAAAGGTCAGCTCTAGTCAAAAAGAATTCACTCAGATTTTTCCTCAAGCAGGTTGGGTTGAGCACAATGCCAATGAAATTTGGAACTCTGTTCAGTCAGTTATCGCGGGTGCTTTCATCGAAAGTGGTGTGAAACCAAGTCAAATCGAAGCCATCGGGATTACCAACCAGCGTGAAACAACTGTCGTCTGGGATAAGAAAACAGGGCTCCCTATCTACAATGCTATCGTTTGGCAATCACGTCAAACTGCTCCTCTGGCTGAACAACTAAAAAGCCAAGGTTATGTGGAAAAATTCCATGAAAAGACTGGTTTGATTATCGATGCTTACTTCTCTGCTACCAAGGTTCGTTGGATTTTGGACCATGTAGAAGGCGCTCAAGAGCGAGCAGAAAAAGGAGAATTGCTCTTTGGTACTATCGATACTTGGTTGGTTTGGAAATTGACTGACGGTGCAGCTCATGTGACCGACTACTCAAATGCAGCCCGTACCATGCTCTATAACATCAAGGATCTTAAATGGGATGATGAGATTTTAGAAATCCTCAACATTCCGAAGGCTATGCTTCCAGAAGTTCGTTCTAACTCTGAAATCTACGGCAAGACTGCTCCATTCCATTTCTACGGTGGGGAAGTGCCAATTTCAGGTATGGCTGGGGACCAACAGGCAGCACTCTTTGGACAGTTGGCCTTTGAACCAGGGATGGTCAAGAATACTTATGGAACAGGTTCTTTCATCATTATGAACACTGGTGAAGAGATGCAGTTGTCTGAAAACAACCTTTTGACAACGATTGGTTATGGAATCAACGGTAAGGTTTACTATGCCTTGGAAGGTTCTATCTTTATCGCAGGAAGTGCCATTCAGTGGCTTCGTGATGGACTTCGCATGGTTGAAAATTCACCAGAGTCTGAAAAATATGCTCTCAATTCTCACAACAATGACGAAGTTTATGTCGTACCTGCCTTTACAGGTCTAGGGGCTCCATACTGGAATCAAAATGCTCGTGGTTCGGTCTTTGGCTTAACTCGTGGAACAAGCAAAGAAGACTTTATCAAGGCAACCTTGCAGTCTATCGCTTATCAAGTACGTGACATCATCGATACCATGCAAGTGGATGCTCAGACAGCTATCCAAGTCTTGAAGGTGGATGGTGGTGCAGCAATGAACAATTTCCTCATGCAGTTCCAGGCTGACATCTTAGGAATCGATATTGCTCGCGCTAAAAACTTGGAAACAACTGCCCTAGGTGCAGCCTTCCTAGCAGGATTGTCAGTGGGCTACTGGAAGGACTTGGATGAGTTGAAACTCTTGAACGAGATAGGAGAACTCTTTGAGCCATCCATGAACGAATCGCGTAAGGAACAACTTTATAAGGGCTGGAAGAAGGCTGTGAAAGCAACGCAAGTCTTTGCGGAAATCGATGACTAATACTGGAAGAATAAAGCGACTCAGTTAGAAAGTGTGTAAATATGGAATTTTCAAAGAAAACACGTGAATTGTCAATTAAAAAAATGCAGGAACGCACCTTGGATCTCTTGATTATCGGTGGAGGGATTACAGGAGCTGGTGTAGCCTTGCAGGCAGCAGCCAGCGGTCTTGATACTGGATTGATTGAAATGCAGGACTTCGCAGAAGGAACATCTAGCCGTTCAACAAAATTGGTCCACGGAGGTCTGCGTTACCTCAAACAATTCGACGTAGAAGTGGTGTCAGATACAGTTTCTGAACGTGCAGTAGTTCAACAAATCGCTCCACATATTCCAAAACCAGATCCAATGCTCTTGCCAGTTTACGATGAAGATGGGGCGACCTTTAGCCTCTTCCGTCTCAAAGTAGCCATGGACTTGTACGACCTTTTGGCAGGTGTTAACAATACGCCAGCTGCTAACAAGGTCTTGAGCAAGGATCAAGTCTTGGAACGCCAGCCAAACTTGAAGAAAGAAGGCTTGGTAGGAGGTGGGGTTTACCTTGACTTCCGTAATAACGATGCGCGTCTCGTGATTGAAAACATCAAACGTGCCAACCAAGACGGTGCCCTCATTGCCAACCACGTTAAGGCAGAAGGCTTCCTCTTTGACGAAAGTGGCAAGATTACAGGTGTTGTAGCTCGTGATTTGTTGACAGACCAAGTCTTTGAAATTAAGGCTCGTCTGGTTATCAACACGACAGGTCCTTGGAGCGATAAGGTACGTAATTTGTCCAATAAGGGAACACAATTCTCACAAATGCGTCCAACTAAGGGAGTTCACTTGGTAGTGGATTCAAGCAAGATTAAGGTTTCACAGCCAGTTTACTTTGACACAGGTTTGGGTGACGGTCGTATGGTCTTTGTTCTCCCACGAGAAAACAAGACTTACTTTGGTACAACGGATACAGACTACACAGGCGATTTGGAACATCCAAAAGTGACGCAGGAAGATGTGGATTATCTACTTGGCATTGTCAACAACCGTTTCCCAGAAGCCAACATCACCATTGATGATATCGAAAGCAGCTGGGCTGGTCTTCGTCCATTGATTGCAGGCAATAGCGCTTCTGACTACAATGGAGGAAATAACGGAACCATTAGTGATGAGAGCTTCAATAGCTTGATTGCGACTGTCGAAGCTTATCTCTCGAAAGAAAAAACGCGTGAAGATGTTGAATCTGCTGTTAGCAAGCTTGAAAGCAGCACTTCTGAAAAACACTTGGACCCATCTGCAGTTTCTCGTGGTTCGAGCTTGGATCGTGATGATAATGGTCTTTTGACCCTTGCTGGTGGTAAAATCACAGACTACCGTAAGATGGCTGAAGGAGCTATGGAGCGCGTGGTTGACATCCTCAAAGCCGAATTTGATCGCAGCTTTAAACTGATCAACTCGAAGACTTATCCTGTTTCAGGTGGAGAATTGAACCCAGCAAATGTGGACTCTGAAATTGAAGCCTTTGCGCAACTTGGAGTTTCACGTGGTTTGGATAGCAAGGAAGCTCACTATCTCGCAAATCTTTACGGTTCAAATGCACCGAAAGTCTTTGCCCTTGCTCACAGCTTGGAACAAGCGCCAGGACTCAGCTTGGCAGATACCTTGTCCCTTCACTATGCAATGCGCAATGAGTTGGCTCTAAGCCCAGTTGACTTCCTCCTTCGCCGTACCAACCACATGCTCTTCATGCGTGATAGTTTGGATAGCATCGTTGAGCCAGTTTTGGATGAAATGGGACGATTCTATGATTGGACAGAAGAAGAAAAAGCAGCCTACCGTGTGGATGTCGAGGCAGCTCTTGCTCAAAACGATTTGGCAGAACTAAAAAATTAAGAAAAATTAGAAGAGAGGGAGGGTAGCATTCCTTGTCGCCCGCCCCTTCTTTTAAATGGAGACAAAGATATGATGAAAGAATTATTTGGAGAATTTTTGGGGACCTTAATCCTCATCCTCCTAGGAAATGGTGTTGTAGCAGGTGTGGTTCTTCCCAAAACCAAGAGCAACAATTCAGGATGGATTGTGATTACTATGGGATGGGGAATTGCTGTAGCTGTTGCGGCCTTTGTATCTGGCACGCTCAGTCCAGCCCACCTAAATCCAGCTGTGACGTTTGCGATGGCCTTAAAAGGAACGCTCTCTTGGGCTTCTGTTTTCCCTTATATCCTAGCCCAATTCGCAGGAGCGATGGTGGCTCAGATTTTGGTTTGGTTGCAATTCAAACCGCATTATGAGGCAGAAGAAAATGCAGGCAATATCCTAGCGACCTTTAGTACTGGACCAGCAATCAAGAACACAGTATCCAACTTGATCAGCGAAGTCCTTGGAACCTTTGTTTTGCTCTTGACAATCTTTGCCTTGGGACTCTATGACCTTCAAGCCGGTTTAGGGACCTTTGCAGTGGGGACCTTGATTGTCGGTATCGGCCTTTCACTAGGTGGGACAACGGGTTATGCCTTGAACCCAGCTCGTGACCTTGGACCTCGTATCATGCACAGCATCTTGCCAATTCCAAACAAGGGAGACGGAGACTGGTCTTATGCTTGGATTCCAGTTGTAGGACCTATTGTTGGTGCGGCCCTAGCAGTTCTCGTATTTTCACTTTTCTAAGATAAAAGAGTTTATTGGCAACAGAGTTTGAGATGAAAATCTCAGGCTCTTTTTTGATGGCCAAAACATTAATATTTTAACTTATCTTAAAATAAGCTAAAATCAATTTTTAAGTTATGGTAAACAGTTGAAAAAAAGGTTGATAAAGTGGTAAAATGTTAGGAAGATAAGATGCTAACAATACATACTGATAGTTAATAGAAACAATATATTAATGGATAGCTTATGAAAAAACAACGAAATTTACATGTATTCTTAGGCCGGACGGCTCTATATTTTGTAATCTTACTTGGTTTGCTTTATTTTTTTAGTTACCTTGGTCAGAGCCAAGGCACCTTTATTTATAATGAGTTCTAGTTTAAAGGAGAAGAGGAACAGTGTCTAATAAACCGATAAAAGATATGATTGAAACGATTGAGCACTTTGCTCAAACGCAACCAACATATCCTGTCTACAATGTTTTAGGCCAAGAACATACTTATGGTGATCTGAAGGCTGATTCGGATAGTTTGGCTGCAACCATCGATCAACTAGGCTTACCTGAGAAATCTCCAGTCGTCGTTTTTGGCGGACAGGAATATGAGATGCTGTCTACCTTTGTTGCGCTGACTAAGTCGGGACATGCCTATATTCCAATTGATAGCCATTCGGCCTTGGAACGAGTTTCTGCTATCGTAGAAGTTGCAGAACCAAGTTTGATTATTGCCATCTCAGATTTTCCATTAGAGCAAACTAGCACACCGATGCTGAATTTAGAGCAAGTCCATGAAGCTTTTGCTCAAGCTTCTAGCTACGAGATGACCCATCCAGTCAAGGGAGATGACAACTACTACATCATCTTTACTTCTGGTACGACTGGTAAGCCTAAAGGAGTGCAGATTTCCCATGACAATCTCCTCAGCTTTACCAACTGGATGATTACAGACAAGGAATTTGCGACGCCAAGTCGTCCACAAATGCTGGCTCAGCCACCTTATTCTTTTGACCTGTCTGTCATGTACTGGGCGCCGACCTTGGCACTAGGTGGTACGCTCTTCGCTCTTCCTTCAGCCGTCACTCAGGACTTTAAGCAACTCTTTGCGACCATCTTTTCCTTGCCAATCGCTATCTGGACCTCAACACCGTCCTTTGCAGATATGGCTATGTTGTCAGAAGACTTTAATAGTGAGAAAATGCCAGAAATCACGCATTTCTACTTTGATGGTGAAGAATTGACGGTCAAAACAGCTCAAAAACTGCGCGAGCGATTCCCAAATGCCCGTATTATCAATGCCTATGGTCCAACAGAAGCGACAGTAGCCCTGTCAGCAGTTGCTGTAACAGACGAGATGTTGAAGACTCTCAAACGCCTGCCAATCGGCTATACCAAGGCTGATTCTCCGACCTTTATCATTGATGAGGAAGGTAAGAAAGTTCCAAATGGTGAACAGGGAGAAATCATCGTTTCTGGGCCAGCTGTTTCAAAAGGCTATATGAATAATCCTGAAAAAACGGCAGAAGCCTTCTTTGAATTTGAAGGCTTGCCAGCCTATCACACAGGTGATGTGGGAACCATGACAGATGAAGGCTTACTTCTCTATGGTGGACGCATGGATTTCCAGATTAAGTTTAATGGTTATCGCATTGAGCTTGAAGATGTCTCTCAAAACCTCAACAAGTCTCGCTTTATCGAGTCTGCTGTTGCTGTCCCACGTTATAACAAGGACCACAAGGTACAAAATCTACTGGCCTATGTCATCCTAAAGGATGGTGTCCGTCAGCAGTTTGAACGTGATATCGATATTACCAAGGCTATCAAAGAAGACCTAGCAGATATCATGATGTCTTATATGATGCCGTCTAAGTTTCTCTATCGAGACAGTTTACCGCTAACGCCTAATGGTAAAATTGATATCAAGGGCTTGATTAACGAGGTAAACAGTAGATGATGGAGCTTTATAAACAGCTACCTCATTTGGAACCTTATGGTGATCTTCAGTACTTTTTATACGTAATTGTTGCAACTTTACCTATCTTTATCGGTCTTTTTTTCAAGAAACGTTTTGCCTTGTACGAGGTGCTCGTTAGTCTCTTCTTTATCGTCACCATGTTGGTCGGTGGAAAGACGAATCAAATAAACGCTTTGATCCTTTATGTTATCTGGCAAGTACTGCTTGTATCTTTCTACAAAAGGTACAGGAAACAACGGGATAGTAAATGGATATTTTACCTGGTTAGCTTTCTATCCCTATTGCCAATCGTCTTTGTGAAAGTATCTCCTGCTATTCATGGACCTCAATCTTTGTTTGGATTTTTAGGGATTTCTTACTTGACCTTTCGTGCAGTTGGGGTTATCGTTGAGTTGAGAGACGGTGTCATCAAGGATTTAACGATTTGGCAATTCTTACGTTTTCTTCTCTTTATGCCGACTTTCTCAAGTGGTCCCATTGATCGTTTCAAACGCTTCAATGAAAATTACGAGACCATTCCTGAGCGGGATGAGCTGATGGATATGCTAGAAGAGGCTGTCAAATATATCATGCTGGGCTTCCTCTACAAGTTTATCTTGGCTCACATTTTAGGAGAGACATTATTGCCTCCGCTGAAAAATTTGGCCTTGCAGACAGGTGGTTTCTTTAACCTCTACGCTTTAGCGGTCATGTACACCTTTGGTCTGGAGCTCTTCTTTGACTTTGCGGGCTACTCTATGTTTGCCTTAGCCATTTCAAACTTGATGGGTATTCATAGTCCTATCAACTTTAACAAGCCCTTTTTGTCAAGGGATTTAAAAGAGTTTTGGAATCGTTGGCACATGAGTCTATCCTTCTGGTTCCGTGACTTTGTCTTTATGCGGATGGTCATGGTGTTGACCAGAAAGAAGGTTTTTAAGAATCGCAATGTCACTTCAAGTGTAGCCTATATTCTCAATATGCTGATTATGGGATTTTGGCATGGTGTGACCTGGTACTACATCGCCTATGGACTTTTTCATGGGATTGGGCTGGTCATCAATGACGCTTGGGTTCGTAAGAAAAAAGCGCTCAATAAAGAACGTAAAAAAGCTGGAAAGGGTTCCTTACCTGAGAATCGCTGGATTCAGTTGCTTGGCATGGTTGTCACCTTCCATGTCGTGATGGTTTCATTCTTAATCTTTTCTGGATTTTTGAATGATTTATGGTTTAAAAAATAAAAGGATATAAAAAATGGATATCAAATCAGAAGTTATTGAAATTATTGATGAGTTGTTTATGGAAGATGTTTCTGACATGATGGATGAAGATCTTTTTGATGCCGGTGTCTTGGATAGCATGGGAACGGTTGAATTGATTGTTGAGATTGAAAACCGTTTTGACATTCGTGTTCCAGTGACGGAGTTCGGTCGTGATGACTGGAATACGGCTAATAAAATCGTAGAAGGTATTACGGAGTTGAAGAATGCTTAAACGCTTGTGGCTGATCTTCGGGCCTATCTTCATTGCTGGATTTTTGGTTCTTCTACTCATCTTTTTTTATCCAGGTACAACAAACCATAATCTGACGGAGGAGAAATATTCGGCGGCTTCTGTTAGTGCAGAGAGTTTTAAAGAGAGAAGCCAAAAGGTAAGGGCTCTTACGGATCCAAATATGCGTTTTATTCCTTTTCTAGGGTCCAGTGAATGGATTCGATTTGATAGTGTCCATCCAGCTGTTTTAGCGGAAAAATATCATCGTCCCTATCGTCCTTACTTTCTAGGTCAAGCAGGAGCAGCCTCTCTCAATCAATATTTTGGCCTACAGCAAATTTTGCCAGAAATAGAGAATAAGCAGGCTGTATTTGTGATTTCGCCTCAGTGGTTTACGGAGACAGATTATGAACCCGCAGCGTTTCAGAGATTTTTTAACAGTGACCAATTAACAGCTTTTTTGGGAAATCAATCTGGTGACATTGCTGCAAAGCATGCGGCTATTCGATTGTTAAAGCAGAATCCTAATGTTGCATTAAAAGGCATTGTTCAAAAATTGTCAAAGGGTGAAGAATTATCAGATGTTGATCAGGTTGCTATTGATATTTTTGCGCGATTCAACGAAAAACAATCCGCTCTCTTTGGACAATTCTCCATTCGAGGACAACTCAAGTACAAGGAACACGTGGAGAACTATTTAAAAGATCTTCCGGATCAATTTTCTTATGATGAGTTAGAAAAAATTGTTCGTAAGGACGCAGAAGCAAATACGACCAATAACGATATGGGGATGGAAAATCATTTCTATACGAGAGAGATTCAAAAGGATTTAAAAAAATGGGAAGGGTATCAAAAAAATTACAACTTCCTCAAGTCCTCCGAGTACAATGATTTGCAGCTGGTCCTCAATCAATTTGCTAAGTCGAATGTCAATGTGCTCTTTGTCATTCAGCCGGTTAACAAGAAGTGGATGGAGTACACAGGGCTCAGTGAAGAGATGTACCAGCATGCAGTGGAGAAAATTCGTTACCAATTAGAAAGTCAGGGTTTTACCAATATTGCTGATTTTTCAAAAAATGGAGGGGACCCTTATTTTGTTAAAGATACCATTCATCTAGGATGGTTAGGTTGGCTAGCTTTTGATAAGGTTGTCAATCCTTTCTTGACGGATCCGAAACCAGCTCCAGACTACAAGATGAATGACCGCTTCTTTAGCAAGGACTGGGCGACCTATGATGGGAACATCAAAGATTTCCAATAAAATGAGCTAAAAGTTTGGGATTTGAACCCAAGCTTTTTTGTTTAAATGGCGAATATTTAAGATGCAAATAGGTCAAAAGTTTCAAAATTTTTAGAAATAGCGTATAATATAAAAGAGAAAAAGAAAAGAAAGGGATTTTAAAATGAACAAACGTTCTTTGTTACCTGTCTTATCGACAGCCCTGTTAGCTCCAGCCTTCTTAGCTGGACAAGTATACGCTGAAGAAGCAACAACTCCTGCAGAAAGTTCAGCTGTTGTAGCGACTCCAGCTACGTCGGCGACTCCAGCTCCTGTTGAGAGCCCTGCGGTACCGGAAACTTCGGCAACTTCAGAAGCGGTTGTACCTACAGAAGCTCCGTCAGCTCCTGCTGAATCTACTAAAAGCGAAGAAAAGGACACTGTTATCTTACACACCAATGATGTCCATGGTCGTATTGTAGAGGAAAAGGGAGTAATTGGAGATGCCAAGTTAGCAACTGTCATTGAGCAGGAACGTGCGAAATCAAATCAAAATACTCTAGTTGTTGATGCGGGAGACGCTTTCCAAGGTTTACCGATTTCCAACTCTACTAAGGGTGAAGCGCGTGCTGAAATTCTCAATCAGATGCAGTATGATGCAATGGCAGTAGGAAACCATGAGTTTGACTTTGGTTTAGACGAAGCTAAGAAATACAAGGAAATCTTGAAATTCCCATTACTTAGCTCAAATACCTATGTCAATGGAGCTCGTCTTTTTGAAGCTTCTACAATCGTTGATAAAGATAAGACTGTGGAAGGTGATGAGTTTGTTGTAATCGGCGTGACAACACCTGAAACAGCAACCAAAACTCACCCTAAAAATGTCAAAGGGGTAACTTTTACAGATCCAATCTCTGAAGTCAATAAGGTCATCGAAGAAGTTCAAGCCAAGGCTCGTGCAGAAGGTAAGGACTACAAACACTATGTTGTGCTCGCTCACTTGGGTGTAGATACCACAACTCCAGTCGAGTGGCGTGGTTCAACCTTGGCAGAAGCTCTATCTAAAAATCCTCGTCTCAAAGGGAAACGCGTAACAGTAATCGACGGTCACTCTCATACAGTAGAATCAACGACTTATGGAGACAATGTTACCTATAACCAAACAGGAAGTTACCTTCATAATGTTGGGAAGGTTATCTACAAATCACGTCAGCTTTTGGGCAATCCAACTCAGATTCCGGCTGCTGATGCTAAAAAATTACCAGCCAATCCAACAGTTGAAAAACTAGTCAAAGACATTAAACAAAAATACGATGCTGAAAATGCTGTTGAAGTCGTTTCAAACAGCCCTGTAGAACTAAACGGTGATCGTGAAAATGTTCGGGTCCGTGAAACCAACCTCGGAAACGTCGTGGCAGACTCGCTCTATCAGTATGGTCAAACAGGATTTAGCCATCCGACTGACATCGCTGTGACAAATGGTGGTGGCTTGCGTGAAACCATTGCAAAAGGCAAACCAATCACCAAAGGCAATGTCATTGCCGTTCTTCCATTTGGAAATACCATCTCACAAATCCAAGTGACGGGGCAACAAGTCTTAGATATGTTTGAAAAATCACTCGGATCTATCTTGCAGGTCGATAAGGATGGCAAGAAGGTCTTGGATGAGAACGGGCAACCATTGTTGGAGCCAAGTGGTGGTTTCTTGCAAGTTTCAGGTGTGAAGGTCTACTATGATACCAACCTACCATCAGGAAAACGTGTCTTGGCCATCCAGGTTAAAAACCGTGCAACTGGTCGTTATGATCTTCTAGACCTCGCAAAAACCTACTATCTTGCAACCAATGATTTCCTAGCTGCGGGTGGTGATGGCTACACTATGTTAGGTGGTGCGCGTGAAGAAGGTCCTTCTATGGATGCAGCCTTTGAAGAGTATCTGAAGACTGCTGATTTGGCCCAGTATGAAAAGATCAACCCGAACTCACGGACAATTTCTGTGGATTCTAAAAACTTTAGTCTGCCAGTAGAAACGCCTCAAACGAATGCAGCTACTAACGATGCGACTACAAATGTGCCATTGACTTATGAGGTGGCAGGTCAATTTAGCAAGAAGGCAGTTGTCTCAGAAAAAGCCCTTCCAAATACAGGAAGTGAACAGTCCATCTTCTTGCTCTTGATGGGAATGGTAGCTGGTTTGGCAGGTATCTTATCGAGCCGAAAACCAAAGCAAAAATAGGTTAAATTTCACATCTAGAAGAGTCTAAGGAAACGTTTTTACGCCTTTTTCCCTTGACTCTTTTTTGGTTTATGATATAATTAACCAGTAAAGAATCGGTGACTATCTCTATTTTTTACGAAAAAGATAGCTAGGGAAGGAGTAACACATGAGACAGCTTGCGCAGGAAATCGATAACTTTTTAAACGAGGTGATCTTGAGATCTGAGAACCAGCATGAAATTCTAATCGGGCATTGCACGAGTGACGTTGCCTTGACCAATACTCAGGAACACATCCTCATGCTCTTGTCAGAAGAATCCCTAACCAACTCGGAGTTGGCCCGTCGCCTTAATGTCAGTCAGGCGGCAGTGACCAAGGCTATCAAATCTTTGGTCAAAGAGGGTATGTTAGAGACATCCAGAGATCCCAAAGATGCGCGTGTGATCTTTTATCAACTGACAGAGCTGGCTCGACCAGTGGCAGAGGAACACCACCATCATCATGAACACACGCTCTTAGCCTATGAACAAGTGGCAAGTCAGTTTACTCCAAATGAACAAGAAGTTATCCAGCGGTTTTTAACTGCTTTAGTAGGAGAAATCAAATAATGCGGTATATTACAGTAGAGGACTTGTCTTTCTATTATGACAAGGAACCTGTCCTCGAACATATCAACTACAGTGTTGATAGTGGGGAGTTTGTCACCCTGACTGGTGAAAATGGAGCTGCCAAGACGACGCTGATTAAGGCAAGTCTAGGCATCTTGCAACCAAGATTTGGTAAGGTAACCATCTCAAAGACAAACACTCATGGGAAAAAGCTTAGGATCGCTTATCTTCCCCAGCAGATTGCCAGTTTTAATGCTGGTTTTCCAAGTACGGTTTATGAATTTGTCAAGTCGGGTCGCTATCCGCGAAAGGGCTGGTTCCGTCGCTTGAATGCCCATGATGAGGAGCATATCAAGGCCAGTCTAGACTCGGTTGGTATGTGGGAACACCGTGACAAACGAATTGGGTCCCTCTCTGGTGGGCAAAAGCAACGAGCAGTTATTGCAAGGATGTTTGCTTCTGACCCAGATATCTTTGTCTTGGATGAGCCGACGACAGGGATGGATGCTGGAAGCAAAAATGAATTTTACGAACTCATGCACCATAGTGCCCACCATCATGGCAAGGCTGTTTTGATGATTACCCATGACCCTGAGGAGGTCAAGGACTATGCGGATCGCAATATTCATCTAGTCCGTAACCAAGACTCACCATGGCGTTGTTTCAACGTTCACGAAAGCGACCAGGAGGTGGACCATGCTTAGTTTGTTATCTTATGACTTCATGCAGCGTGCCTTCTTGGCGGTCATTGCCATGAGTCTCTTTTCTCCAGTTCTTGGGACCTTCCTTATCTTACGTCGTCAGAGTCTCATGAGTGATACCCTCAGTCACGTTTCTCTGTCAGGGGTAGCCTTTGGTCTGGTTTTGGGAATTTCTCCAACTATTTCAACCATTGCTATCGTCTTGATTGCTGCGGTCTTTCTAGAGTATCTCCGGACAGTCTATAAGAACTTTATGGAAATCGGGACTGCCATCCTCATGTCAACAGGACTTGCAGTGTCTCTTATCGTGATGAGTAAGGGGAAAAGTTCGAGCTCCATGAGTTTGGACCAATATCTCTTTGGGTCTATTGTGACCATTAGCCAGGAGCAGGTGCTATTCCTCTTTGCCATTGCTGCGGTCGTTTTGCTCTTGACTTTCTTGTTCTTGCGACCAATGTATATCCTGACTTTTGATGAGGACACGGCCTTTGTGGATGGCTTACCAGTTCGTACCATGTCTATCCTCTTTAACATGGTGACAGGGGTGGCCATTGCCCTTATGATTCCAGCTGCAGGAGCTCTTCTGGTATCGACCATTATGGTTTTGCCAGCTAGCATTGCCCTTCGTCTGGGGAAAAATTTCAAATCCGTTATGTTACTAGCCAGCGCTATTGGCTTTTTGGGAATGGTGGCAGGACTTTATATTTCCTACTATGCGGAAACCCCTGCTAGCGCAAGTATCACCATTATCTTTGTAGCTGTCTTTTTGTTAGTCAGTCTACTGAAACGTTTTATCAAATAGGAGAATGAAATGAAAAAACTGAGCTTACTACTAGCTAGTCTATGTGCCTTATTTTTAGTGGCTTGTTCCAATCAAAAACAGGCAGATGGGAAACTAAATATCGTGACAACCTTTTACCCTGTCTACGAATTTACCAAGCAAGTCGCAGGAGATACTGCTAATGTAGAACTTCTAATCGGTGCTGGTACAGAACCCCATGAGTACGAACCGTCTGCCAAGGCAGTTGCCAAAATCCAAGACGCAGATACCTTTGTCTATGAAAATGAGAACATGGAAACTTGGGTCCCAAAACTGCTAGAATCCTTGGATAAGAAAAAAGTGAAAACCATTAAGGCAACAGGCGATATGCTCCTCTTGCCAGGTGGTGAGGAAGAAGAGGAAGGGCATGATCATGGCGGTGAGGGTCACCATCACGACTACGATCCCCATGTTTGGCTTTCACCAGTTCGGGCCATTAAACTAGTAGAACATATCCGTGACAGCTTGTCAGCAGACTATCCTGATAAAAAAGAGACTTTTGAGAAGAATGCGGCTGCCTATATTGAAAAATTGCAAACCTTGGACAAGGCCTACACAGATGGCTTGTCTCAAGCTAAACAAAAGAGCTTTGTGACCCAGCACGCTGCCTTTAACTACCTTGCCTTGGACTATGGTCTCAAGCAAGTATCCATCTCAGGTCTATCACCAGATGCAGAGCCATCAGCAGCACGTTTGGCAGAATTAACAGAGTATATTAAGAAAAACAAGATTTCTTATATCTACTTTGAAGAAAATGCCTCACAAGCCCTAGCTAATACACTTTCAAAAGAAACAGGTGTCAAACTAGACGTGCTCAATCCGCTAGAAAGTCTAACAGAAGAAGCAAGCAAGGCTGGTGAGGACTATATCTCCGTGATGGAGAAAAACCTCAAGGCTTTGAAACAGACAACGGACCAAGAAGGACCAGAAATCGAGCCAGAGAAGGAAGAAAATACCAAGACAGTTCACAATGGTTACTTTGAGGATGCAGATGTCAAAGACCGTACCTTGAGTGACTATGCTGGCAACTGGCAGTCTGTCTATCCTTTCCTTGAAGATGGGACCTTTGATCAAGTCTTTGACTACAAGGCTAAGTTGACTGGCAAGATGACCAAAGATGAGTACAAGGCCTACTATAGAAAAGGCTATCAGACAGACGTGACCAAAATCAACATCACGGACAACACTATGGAATTTGTTCAAGGTGGCCAAAGCAAGAAATTCACCTACAAGTATGTCGGCAAGAAAATCTTGACTTATAAGAAAGGTAATCGTGGTGTGCGCTTCCTCTTTGAAGCGACAGATGCGGACGCTGGACAGTTCAAGTACGTTCAGTTTAGTGACCACAATATCGCCCCAGTTAAGGCAGAACATTTCCATATCTTCTTTGGAGGTACTAGCCAAGAAGCCCTCTTTGAAGAGATGGATAACTGGCCAACCTACTACCCAGATAACCTATCTGGCCAAGAAATTGCCCAAGAAATGTTGGCGCATTGATGCAAGAGAAAATCCCGCAATCTGCGGGATTTTTTGCTAGAAACGATTAGGTTGTTAGGTATTATAGTATCACAGATGTACTGTTCACAATGTGATAAAGCAGTCATTTTCTACTGGCTGCTTCTCACTAGCTGGCGAATGCAAAAGCTACGATTGTACAAATTATAGAATCTTTTCAGGGGATTTAGGAAGGAATCTTAGTCATATTGACGCTGCTATCGCTTTTTGTTATAGTCAAGGAGAGAGCAGTCTGGAACAATAGTTTATTCACAGTCTGTGGATAAGTCTAGGGGAAAATGATATATAATCCAGGGTGTTGAAGCATCCTGATAATAGTTTCGTATATTAGTGACTTTCTGGAAATTTAGTAGAAACCCTAGTACAGGGCTGTTTGACAAAGGTATGTTTAGGGTGAAGGCTTCCAAGTCTAAGAGCTGTCTTCTGGAGAAGCTGATTTTTAGGAATGTTTTCTTATCCACAAGTTGTGGATAACTGTAGAGAGTCAGCTTGTAGATCAACTTCAGGTCCAAGTTTCATAAAAGAAGAACCTTTGCGCGGTGCAAAGGTTCTTTTGGTTATGTGACTATTAGTCCGTCTCGCTCCGTAAGGTGCGAGACAAATAAACCACCCGCTATGCGGGTGCGCGACGAAGGTTATACCAAAAAAACTCCAAACGCGATACAATAAAGGTGTTCAAGCCAATTGTAAAGCGAAAGGAGAAAAATATGGCACAAAAGGCACATAGTTTATCACACACAAAGTGGATGTGTAAATATCACATTGTGTTCACCCCTAAGTATAGACGAAAAATCATTTATAATCA
>NZ_RMVK01000009.1:0-78727 GCF_003942875.1 Streptococcus oralis
TGAGGCTGAGGCTGACTGACTNGAACTTACCGATGCAGACTGGCTTGCGCTGGCTGAGGCAGATTGGCTGGAGCTCACTGACGCTGATTGACTTGCACTTGCCGATACAGACTCACTTGCGCTTACTGAGGCTGACTGGCTAGCACTCGCTGAAGCGGATTCGCTTGCGCTTACTGATGCGGATTGACTGGAGCTTACTGACGCAGACTCACTCGAACTTACCGATGCTGACTCACTTGCGCTCACCGATGCTGACTCACTAGCACTTACTGATGCGGATTGACTCGCACTCAATGATGCGGATTGACTCGAACTTACTGAAGCAGACTGGCTAGCACTTGCTGAGGCTGACTCACTTGCGCTTACAGATGCAGACTGACTTGCACTTACTGAAGCGGATTGACTCGAGCTCACTGACGCTGATTGGCTGGCGCTTACTGAGACTGATTGACTCGAACTTACTGAAACAGATTCACTAGCACTTACCGATGCTGACTCACTTGCGCTTACTGAAGCGGATTGACTCGAGCTTACTGATGCTGACTCACTTGCACTCAATGATGCAGACTGGCTAGCACTTACTGAAGCGGATTCACTTGTGCTTACAGAGGCTGACTCACTTGCGCTCAATGATGCTGATTGACTTGCGCTCGCTGAAGCGGATTGGCTAGCGCTCGCTGAGGCTGATTCGCTTGAACTTACTGAGGCAGATTGACTAGCGCTCGCTGAGGCTGATTGACTCGAGCTTACTGAGACAGACTGGCTCGCACTCGCTGAAGCTGACTGGCTTGAACTTACTGAGGCGGATTGACTAGCACTTACTGAGGCGGACTCACTCGCACTCACCGATGCGGACTGGCTTGTGCTGGCTGAGGCAGATTGGCTGGAGCTCAATGACGCTGATTGACTTGCACTTGCCGATACAGACTCACTTACGCTTACTGAGGCTGACTGGCTAGCACTCGCTGAAGCGGATTCGCTTGCGCTTACTGAAGCGGATTGACTAGCGCTCGCTGAGGCTGATTCGCTTGAGCTTACTGAGGCAGACTGACTTGCACTCAATGAAGCGGATTGGCTGGAGCTCACTGAGGCAGACTGACTAGCGCTCGCTGAGGCAGATTCGCTTGAGCTGACTGAGGCTGACTGACTCGAGCTTACTGATGCGGATTGGCTGGCACTCACTGATGCGGACTGACTCGAACTTGCAGATGCAGATTGACTTGCGCTCACTGAAGCGGATTGGCTCGCGCTTGCTGAGGCAGATTCGCTTGAGCTTACAGACGCTGATTGACTCGAACTTACAGAGGCAGACTGACTCGAGCTCGCTGAGGCGGATTGACTCGAGCTTACGGAAGCCGATTCACTTGCACTCGCTGATGCGGACTGACTAGCGCTCACTGAAGCTGATTGGCTGACACTCGCTGATGCGGATTGACTTGAGCTCATTGACGCTGATCGGCTAGCACTCGCTGAAACAGATTGGCTTGAGCTCACTGAAGCTGATTGGCTCGAACTTACTGATGCGGATTGACTTGAGCTCACTGAGGCTGACTGACTCGAACTTGCCGACGCGGATTGACTAGCGCTGGCTGAAGCGGATTGACTTGCACTTGCAGACGCAGATTGACTAGCGCTGGCTGAAGCGGATTCACTTGAACTTACCGATGCAGACCGGCTGGAGCTTACTGAAGCTGATTCACTTGCACTCGCTGAAGCAGATTGGCTTGAGCTTACGGACGCTGACCGGCTAGAACTTGCAGATGCAGATTGACTAGCACTCAATGAAGCGGATTGGCTCGAACTTACTGAAGCTGATTGGCTATTACTTACTGAAATTGACGCTTGATTTGGCGTGATTTGCCCATTAAATGTATCTGAAACCAAACCATCCACTGTCGTACTTGCAGTCACCGGTCCACTAGGAAGTCGTCCTCCATTACGATCATATACTTTCTTCAACTCATTTGCAGTAAAGGTTACACTAGTCGAGCTCCCCGTTGCTTGTTTGGTGAATGTTTCCCCTGCAATTGTAAGAGTAACAGTCCCACCTGGAGTCACTCCATCTACCGTAATCGCTTGATTTGTGAGACCACCTTTTTCGTTAAGGAAATGTTCCTCAATTCTAGGTGTCTGAGGGCGAACCTCAATCGGAATCTCTACTTCATCCGTACTTCCATCTGGATAAGTTACCACCGCTGTCAAAGTATGCCGACCAGCAGACAAATTCGTATTGGTTCCAGATTTCCAAGTATAGGTTATTCTAGTTCCCTTAGTAATTCCTGTAGTAGGTAATTCTGGCGTCCCTGTAGCATTCGTGATGTAATGACTGGCTTCACCAACAGAAACAGTCCCTGAATTAGCCGTTAGAGTAAAGTTTCGATTCACCTCAGCATTGATAGCTGGTTCGTACTTTTCAGACTGAGCATGGACTTCAAATTGAATTGCGGCAGGGTTGGCTGTTAAATCTTTTACAAGACCTACGTCAGTAGTATTTCCGCTAAAATTACCTTCCTGATCATAGGTGAAAACATAACGAGTCCACAAACTATTTACTGCTTGATTTTTTCCAACAGAACCCGTGATTGAAACGGTGAAAGGATTTGATGCTGTAGCATTTCCATCTTTGGCTAGTTTATTTGTCGGAACAATCATGCTGATACTTTGACCATTACTCGTAGTGAATGAGACAACGGTTGAAGTAGCCGGATAGGCCGCGGGAACAGCAGTAGGAACAAATTTTGCATGTTCAATTCGACCACTGTTATCAGTAAACTCAATGGTCCCAGAAAAATTTTCTTCTCGATAAATTTTAAATTTTTGCCCTTCTAGAACTGCGCCACCTGTAACGGTTATTTTCTGAAGTTCTGGCTTCTCAGTATCCCTAGCAGCTCTGAAGCTAGCGGTATTTGAAGCTTGGGTCAAAGCTTGTCCATTTCTGCTGTCACGAAGTCCAGAGTTGGCACGTAATACAGCATTTGCAATACTGTTTCGAGCTTCTGTAGCTTTTTGTAGGATAGTGGCAAGGTCAGAAGCCTCACCTTTCAAGGCTTCTGCTATCTCATTCTTCGTTAGACTAGCCTTCGTGATCGCCTCATCCGAGTTCGGAAGTCCCTGCGCTTGAGCTAGAAACTGCCCAATCTCAGCAGACAAGGCCTCTAATTTCTTCCGTTTTTCTTCATTTTGTTTTTCCATCATGGCAACGGAAGTCATTGTGAGACCTGATTCAGCCGTCACATCTTCATTCTTTACAAGACCAGACTCACTTTGAGGCAAGGATTCTGTAGAAAAATCAACTGCTTTTAATTCTTTTGAAGGTTGTGATTCTTTCACTGTCTCCCGAGCTGGCTCACTTGCTTGGTACTGACTTTGAACACCAACTGAAGCTCTCTCTGACAGATTACTATTCGCTTGATTTTGTGTTCCAAGGGATTCACTTGAACTAGCAGTTACACTTTGACTGTTTGCCAAAGATTGACTAGTAGAAGCAGATTGGCTCATCGACTGGCTCATACTAGAAGAGCTTGAGGCACTGATGGACTGACTCGTAGAGGCAGATTGACTGGCGCTCTGCGAATTTAATTCTGACAATGACTGGCTTTGACTGGTAGACAGAGACAAGCTAGCAGTATCTTGATGATCCTGAGTCGTCCCCAGTACTACTGAATCTCTCGTCGCCAAGGTATCTTTTGATTCGACAGTCTTTTCAACAGCGACTGCATCATTGGCATAAACACGCGTTTGCGTCGCAGCAAAACCACCTAAGATCGTCCCCGTAGCTGCTATCCCTTTCAAGACATCCAAGCCGGTCAACTTCTGCCCTTCTTGCTTTTCGACCATTTCAGTCTTTACTTGGCTCGTATCCGCACTTCCACGCATCACCTTAAATAAGCCAAAAAGGGAAGTCGAGGCCCGTAGCCAATGCTTCCCTGATTTGATTAATTTGTACCGTGTCACACGGTCTGTTTCTCTATATTCACCTTTCTGGCGTCTAAAAAACATGTTACTTCCCTCTATATAAAAAAGAATTTATTCACCTATAAAATACTATCTTTTTATTATATACCAAATATACCGACAATTCAATATCTATAACACACTCTAAAGAAAGAAAATGATTTCAAAAATGACTTTATTTCAAATCTATTCTGTTTTTTCAATATAATCTTCATTTTATTGTTCTATTAATATATTTTATTTATTTTTTAACCATTTCCAAATGCTTTAAAATTTGAGCAAATAATTCCAATCACTCAGGGAATTGATTTTTATTCAAAATATAGAAAAAGTCCATGAATCAATAGCATCCACAGACTTTTAGGAGTAGAGTATTTAAAGGTAGTTTCACAAATGAATTAATGAGGCCGGTAGCCGAGGTAACTTTTTATCCTTTCCAACGAAAAAATCCACGAATCAAAAACATTCGAGGACTTTTTCTAGTGAAGCGTTTCGGTAAGCCACCATAGCAGTTACCGATTGTTAGATTACGACACTGAGTTTACAAATCGATTTCATTTGTAAAACGTGGTTACGACGGAAAAATCCACGAATCGATAATATTCGTGGATTTTTCCTAGTGAAGCGTTTCGGTAAGCCGATTTTACACTACGACACGGAGTTTGGCAAATCGATTCTATTTGCCAAACGTAGTTAGTAAGGCGGTTAGCTAGCCCACTTCCTACCCGTTACGACGGCAAAGTCCACGAATCGATGCCATTCGCGGACTTTGCCTAGTGAAGCGTTTAGGTAAGCCGCCATAGCGGTTACCGTCAAATGACAGCAACTTTATGTTGCTAGTCATTTGTAACGATTTACATCTTTTCCTCCAACTCTACGTCTGGATACTTGTCCGCAAACCAGCGGAGGGCAAAGTCATTTTCAAAGAGGAAAACTGGTTGGTCGAAGCGGTCTTTGGCCAAGATATTGCGACTTGAGGACATCCGTTCATCCAAGTCCTCAGGCTTGATCCATCGAACAGTCTTTTTACCCATTGGGCTCATGACTACTTCCGCATTGTACTCGCCTTCCATGCGGTGCTTAAAGACTTCAAACTGGAGTTGTCCGACAGCACCCAGCATATACTCGCCTGTTTGGTAATTCTTATAAAGCTGAATGGCTCCTTCTTGCACCAGTTGCTCAATCCCCTTGTGGAAGGATTTTTGTTTCATAACGTTCTTAGCAGAAACTTTCATGAAAATTTCAGGGGTAAAGGTTGGTAGCGGTTCAAATTCAAACTTGTTTTTTCCAACCGTCAAAGTGTCTCCAACTTGATAAGTACCGGTATCGTAAACCCCGATGATATCACCTGCAACAGCATTAGTGACATTTTCACGACTTTCCGCCATAAACTGGGTGACATTAGAAAGCTTGGCAGTCTTCCCAGTACGAGGCAGATTGACACTCATTCCACGCTCAAATTCACCTGATACGATACGAACAAAGGCGATACGGTCACGGTGACGAGGGTCCATGTTGGCTTGGATTTTAAAGACAAATCCTGAGAAATCCTTGTCATAAGGATCCACAATTTCGCCATCTGTTTTCTTGTGACCATGTGGTTCTGGAGCAAACTTAAGGAAGGTCTCAAGGAAGGTCTGCACCCCAAAGTTGGTCAGGGCTGAACCGAAGAAGACTGGAGTCAGTTCTCCTGCAAGAATAGCTTCTTCTGAAAATTCATTTCCTGCTTCTTGCAACAGTTCGATGTCATCCTTAACCTGAGCGTAGAAAGGATTGCTTCCAAAGAGCTTATCTCCATCTTCTAGACTGGCAAAGCGTTCATCCCCTTTATAAAGCTCCAAGCGTTGGTTATAGAGGTCATACAAGCCTTCGAAGGCTTTCCCCATCCCGATTGGCCAGTTCATAGGATAGCTCGCAATACCTAGGACTTCTTCTAGTTCTTGCAAGAGGTCCAGTGGCTCACGACCATCACGGTCCAACTTGTTCATAAAGGTAAAGACTGGAATGCCACGGTGTTTGACAACTTCAAACAATTTCTTGGTTTGGGCCTCGATACCCTTGGCAGAGTCCACGACCATGACCGCAGCATCCACCGCCATCAAGGTACGATAGGTATCTTCTGAGAAGTCCTCGTGTCCTGGGGTGTCAAGGATGTTGACTCGTTTGCCGTCGTAGTCAAACTGCATAACAGATGACGTGACCGAAATCCCACGTTGTTTCTCAATATCCATCCAGTCAGATTTGGCAAAAGTCCCTGTTTTCTTCCCTTTAACCGTACCAGCCTCACGAATCTCGCCCCCAAAGTAGAGCAATTGCTCAGTGATAGTTGTTTTCCCGGCATCCGGGTGGGAGATGATGGCAAAGGTACGGCGTTTCTTTATTTCTTCTTGAATAGTCATAAGTTCTCTTTCTTTGATTTTCTATTTTTAGTTGTTTCAGTAGCTAAGAATGATGTTTACATTGGATTTTACCATTCCTTTCAACTCTCCATTATAGCGGATTTTGGGGAGTTTTTCAATTGCTCATCTGACGAAAAGGCAAGCTAGAGCACAGATTGTGTCTGATTTCTCTTTTTCCACCGTTTTTTGAACAAGATATCAAAGAGAACCAGAGCCAGCGAAAGGATGACGGACACGAGAAGATATTTTAACCACAGGGGTGCATCCGGAATAAAAGGTGTCTTGTTTAACAAACCATAATTTCCACCCGTCACCTGATTAACCCCAACTAGAAAGAGATTGAGAATAAAGGTATAGGCTACAATCATATATTTCTTGAGCAAGGTCTTGTCATAGTGATTCATCAAGTAAACCAAGGAATTCACTAGAAGGGCATAGTGGCCAATCAAAAATGAAAAACTGGTGATATGGGGGAAATCATAGGGGTCAAAAACCGGGTAAACCAAGGCAAAGACCGCTCCACTTGCTCCTAAGAGGGCAAAATATTGCTTGCTCCGCCATTTATCTGGCAAGAAAACCACCGCAAACATAGCCAAACGACAATGGTAAAATGGAAGGCTATTAGAAAATGGAATCCCAAAGCCAACATACCAACTATATAGGGCTAGCAACTGGAGGATCTGAATCCCCTTAAACAAGCGGACAAATTTCGGATTTTTGTGATAAGCAAGTGCTCCATAAATACAAAGCACTAAAGTAAGCATCATAATCCCATACCAAAAGAGGGAAATGGGAGGAGGAACCGTCTGAGATCTGGTGATAAATTGATGGAACATATTTCTATCCTAACTCTTATTTTTTCTATTCTCTAGTTTAACCATTATAGCGAATTAAAAGCGATTTTTCAATTTCTATTTCTTTTCAGTTTGGCTCCCTTATTTATAGGAAATTATGGTAAAATAGAACAGACTAAAAATCATCATTTCACGAAAGGATGCAAGATGAAAATTACGCAAGAAGAGGTAACACACGTTGCCAATCTTTCAAAATTAAAATTCTCTGAAGAAGAAACTGCTGCCTTTGCGACAACCTTGTCTAAAATTGTAGACATGGTTGAATTGCTAGGCGAAGTCGACACAACTGGTATCGCACCTACTACGACCATGGCTGACCGCAAGACCGTACTCCGCCCTGATGTGGCCGAAGAAGGAACAGACCGTGACCGCTTGTTTAAAAACGTACCTGAAAAAGAAAACTACTATATCAAGGTACCAGCTATCCTAGATGATGGAGGAGATGCCTAATGACTTTTAATAACAAAACGATTGAAGACTTGCACAACCTCCTTGTCTCTAAGGAAATTTCAGCAACTGAATTGACCCAAGCAACGCTTGAAGATATCAAGTCTCGCGAGACAGCTATCAACGCTTTTGTGACCATCGCTGAAGAACAAGCCCTTGCTCAAGCTAAGGCTATTGATGAAGCTGGAATTGACGCGGATAATGTCCTTTCAGGAATTCCACTGGCTGTTAAGGATAATATCTCTACCGACGGTATTCTTACAACTGCTGCCTCAAAAATGCTCTACAACTACGAGCCTATCTTTGATGCGACAGCCGTTGCCAATGCAAAATCTAAGGGCATGATTGTTGTCGGAAAAACCAACATGGACGAGTTTGCCATGGGTGGATCAGGTGAAACTTCTTACTACGGTGCCACTAAAAATGCTTGGGACCACAGCAAGGTTCCTGGTGGTTCATCAAGCGGTTCTGCCGCAGCTGTAGCTTCTGGGCAAGTCCGATTGTCACTTGGTTCTGATACTGGTGGTTCCATCCGCCAACCTGCCGCCTTCAACGGGATTGTTGGTCTCAAACCAACCTACGGAACGGTTTCTCGTTTCGGTCTCATTGCCTTCGGTAGCTCATTAGACCAGATTGGACCTTTTGCACCAACTGTTAAAGAAAATGCCCTCTTGCTCAATGCGATTGCCAGCGAAGATGCTAAAGACTCTACTTCTGCTCCTGTCCGCATTGCTGACTTTACTTCAAAAATTGGTCAAGACATCAAGGGAATGAAAATTGCTTTGCCTAAGGAATACCTTGGTGAAGGGATTGACCCAGAGGTTAAGGAAACCATTCTGAATGCCGCTAAACACTTTGAAAAACTTGGTGCCATCGTCGAAGAAGTCAGCCTTCCTCACTCTAAATACGGTGTTGCCGTTTACTATATTATCGCTTCATCTGAAGCTTCCTCAAACTTGCAACGCTTTGACGGTATCCGTTACGGCTACCGCGCAGAGGATGCGACGAATCTTGATGAAATCTATGTAAACAGCCGTAGCCAAGGTTTCGGTGAAGAAGTGAAACGCCGTATCATGCTAGGTACTTTCAGCCTTTCATCAGGTTACTATGATGCCTATTACAAGAAGGCTGGACAAGTTCGTACCCTCATCATCCAAGATTTCGAAAAAGTCTTTGCGGATTACGATTTAATCCTAGGACCAACTGCTCCAAGTGTTGCCTATGACTTGGACTCCCTCAACCACGACCCCGTTGCTATGTACTTAGCTGACCTTTTGACCATTCCAGTCAACTTGGCAGGTCTCCCAGGAATTTCGATCCCTGCTGGATTTGCTCAAGGTCTACCTGTCGGTCTGCAATTGATCGGTCCTAAGTACTCTGAGGAAACCATTTACCAAGCTGCTGCTGCTTTTGAAGCGACAACAGACTACCACAAACAACAACCCGTGATTTTTGGAGGTGACAACTAATGAACTTTGAAACAGTCATTGGACTTGAAGTCCACGTAGAGCTCAACACCAATTCAAAAATCTTCTCACCAACTTCTGCCCACTTTGGAAATGACCAAAATGCCAATACTAACGTGATTGACTGGTCCTTCCCAGGAGTTCTGCCAGTTCTCAATAAAGGTGTTGTCGATGCC
The DNA here is from genome assembly GCF_003942875.1 of Streptococcus oralis. Taxonomy (GTDB): domain Bacteria; phylum Bacillota; class Bacilli; order Lactobacillales; family Streptococcaceae; genus Streptococcus; species Streptococcus oralis_BX. The sequence goes on from NZ_RMVK01000009.1 coordinate 9,297, forward strand.
GGTATCAAGGCAGCTCTTGCCCTCAACATGGACATCCACAAGCACATGCACTTTGACCGCAAGAACTACTTCTATCCTGATAATCCTAAAGCCTACCAAATTTCTCAGTTTGATGAGCCAATTGGTTATAACGGCTGGATTGAAGTGGAGCTAGAAGATGGTACAACTAAGAAAATCGGTATCGAACGTGCTCACCTAGAAGAAGACGCTGGTAAAAACACCCACGGTACAGATGGCTACTCTTATGTTGACCTCAACCGCCAAGGGGTGCCTTTGATTGAGATTGTATCTGAAGCCGACATGCGTTCTCCTGAAGAAGCCTATGCTTATCTAACTGCCCTCAAGGAAGTCATCCAGTACGCTGGTATTTCTGACGTTAAGATGGAAGAAGGTTCCATGCGTGTGGATGCCAACATTTCTCTTCGTCCTTATGGTCAAGAAAAATTCGGTACCAAGACTGAGTTGAAAAACCTCAACTCCTTCTCAAACGTTCGCAAGGGTCTCGAATACGAAGTCCAACGTCAAGCTGAAATCCTTCGCTCAGGTGGTCAAATCCGCCAAGAAACACGCCGTTACGATGAAGCCAACAAAGCAACCATCCTCATGCGTGTTAAGGAAGGCGCTGCAGACTACCGCTACTTCCCAGAACCAGACCTCCCACTCTTTGAAATTTCAGATGAGTGGATTGAGGAAATGCGTACTGAACTGCCAGAGTTTCCAAAGGAACGCCGTGCGCGCTACGTTGCTGACCTTGGCTTGTCAGACTACGATGCTAGCCAGTTGACTGCAAATAAGGTCACTTCTGACTTCTTTGAAAAAGCTGTTGCCCTCGGTGGTGATGCCAAACAAGTCTCTAACTGGCTCCAAGGTGAAGTTGCTCAGTTCTTGAACGCCGAAGGTAAAACACTAGAACAAATCGAATTGACACCAGAAAACTTGGTTGAAATGATTGCCATCATCGAAGACGGCACTATCTCATCTAAGATTGCCAAAAAAGTCTTTGTCCACCTGGCTAAAAATGGCGGTGGCGCGCGTGAATACGTGGAAAAAGCAGGCTTGGTGCAAATCTCTGATCCAGATATCCTGATTCCAATCATCCACCAAGTCTTCGCAGATAATGGAGCAGCCGTTGCCGACTTCAAGTCAGGAAAACGCAACGCAGACAAGGCCTTCACAGGATTCCTTATGAAGGCAACCAAAGGACAAGCCAACCCACAAGTTGCCCTTGAACTCCTTGCACAAGAATTGGCGAAGTTGAAAGAAAGTGAGTAATTTACTCTTTATACACTTTTTTCTACTTTTAAAACGAGAATGAGACAAGGAGAATAAATGAACAAATTTTTACGATTGCTATTCGTCTTAGTCATCATCGCTATGCTAGGCGCTTCTATACTACAAATTTTCTTTCCATCGTACATGGGAAGCCACTCCGGGTACGGAATATCTGCTGGTTGGCAACGAGAAATTGGAATATGGAATTTAGCTGTATTGATTATTATTCTCGCTGTCAATATTAAATACGATTGGTTCTATCTACGAATCGCACTTCTTGCTCTCATTATTGGCGGAATTGGAATAGGAACAAATCACTTACTCAATTATATGGAGTATCACTCTCCTGTAAATGCTATCGGTGCTTTTGAAAATTACTTGCTAGCAATAGGGTGGATTGTGGGATGGCTCATCGCGCGCCATTCCATAAAGAAGCTAAATGCTAGTAAATAACGCCTAGTATATCTTAGATTATTTTAAAGGTTATTAATAGTTTAATAATCATTCGAATTCAGAATTCTACCTTTTCAATCATATAGTTAGGAGACACATGAAAAAGTTTTATGCTCTTTTAATGACCTGTTTATTACTTGTTTTTCTATCCGTGCCTCAAATCGTTGATGCGGGTGTCGGACATTCCAGAAGTGGAGGGAGTAGCCGCAGTAGCTCCAGAAGTAGCAGCCGCTCAAGTGGAGGTGGAAGTCGTTCTGGTGGCTCATCCTACCACTACTACCGCTCTGGATATGGATCATCCTCTGACAGTTCTGCTAGCTCTCCCTATCTAGGATTCATGTTCATATTAGTCGGAGGAATCATACTAGTTGTTATCGTCAAATCCTTGCAGAATAAGTCTGGAGATTCGAATTCAACCTACACTAGTAATGATTATCAAACGCTCCATCGTCGAGTTGAACACAACACACTGGCTATTAGTCGTGTAAAATATGGGGATCCAAACTTTGACGCTGTGGCCTTCACATCTTGGGTTAAGGAAGTCTACCTTAAATTGCAGGTTGCCTGGACTGAAAAAAATTGGAACTCTGTCCGCGCTTTGGAAAGTACCAGTCTCTACTCCCAACACAGTGCCCAACTCGAAGACCATATTCGTGCTAAAACAACCAATGTTTTAGAGAAAGTTTGTATCGAAAATGTTCGCATCAAGGAGTTTATTGAAAATCCTGACGGAAACGATACCTTAGTGGTGATTCTATCATCAATTTTACGAGACTATGTCATTGACGATGAGACTCGCCGTGTCCTTGAAGGAGACCCTAAAAAAGATCTCTTCACCGTGTATCAATTAAACTTTATCCGTCAACACGGTAGCAAAACGCAAGCAGTCAATCCAGACGAAGTTGTGAGCGACCACTGTCCAAACTGTGGCGCCCCATTGAAAATCTCTGCAGTTAGCGAGTGCGACTACTGTGGTGCCAATCTCTCTCGCAGTCCAAACCAATGGGTACTGGATACCTATGATGTTGTGGATGAAGACGAGCTTTATAATTAGGAGGAATTATGGGATTTATACGTGCAGCCTTATCAGCAGGCTTAAATAGTTTTAATGATAGTAAATTCAAGGAAGCCATTGTCCTTCCAGATAATGTCTCTGGCGACGCCTTGGCCGTCAAAGGTCAATTACTCACTAAAGACCCAGATGGACGTTCTCGTCACAGCAATCAAAATACTGGACTTTTGTCAGATGGTAGTGTGGTTATCGTTCCTCAAGGTTATACCGCTGTTTTGGTAAACAATGGTACCTTCCTTGGTGAAGTCCTCGAAGCTGGTAGCCACGAATGGCAAGCTGGTGATAATGCCTGGCTCCTTGAAAAAGGTGGTTTAAAAGGCACTTGGGAAAACTTTAAAAACCGTTTCTCTTTCGGTGGACAAGTCATCACCCAACAAGAAATCATCTTTATCCGCATGCAACCCATCGCGGGCAATAAGTTCGGCACACAAAATGCGGTCGAATACTTCAGCGAACGTTACCAACAACTGCTTAACATCCGTTTCTATGGCTTGTTTGATGTAAAAATAGCAGACCCAGTCCTCTTCTACGTGAGCTCTGTTAGCCGTCAAATTACTGACGGACAGCCATTTACTCTCCAAGATGTAGCTCAAGGAACGCTCCGTCAAAATATCGCACCAAAAATCGCGATTGCCATTGCCAAGTATACCAACGAAAACAAGGTTGACATCTATAGCCTAAATGCCAACCAAGACACCTTTAACGAACTCGCTAAACAAGAGGTCAACAAGGTTTGGACAGGCCTCTACGGGATTGAAGCAACCAATATCTTGCTTGAAGACCTCAGCTACGACCAAGAAAGTCTTGATATCGTTCGCAAGCTTGATAGTGAGCTCGTGGCAATGAAGTACAACACGATTGAAATCGAAGAACGCCGTGCTCGTAACGAAGCGCTCATTGCTGCAGCTGCTAACGAAGGAAATGGCAATGGGATGAACATGTTTATGGGTATGAATCTTGGCCAAACTCTCGGTGGTCAACTAAGCCAACAAGTCCAAAATCAAGCACCGGCTCAAAACACTGGGCAAACTGCCAGCAAGAATTTTTACATCGAAGTCGATGGAAAATACGTCCTCGTTACCAAAGACGAAGATGGAAATATCGTACCAGTCAACTAATTAAGCTCCTTTTGACATTTGAGTAATGTTGTCTTTTATGGTACAATAAAGAGTAAATTATTTTATTAAAGAGGTAAAAACATGATTGAAGCAAGTAAATTAAAGGCTGGTATGACCTTTGAAACAGCTGACGGAAAATTGATCCGCGTTTTGGAAGCTAGCCACCACAAACCAGGTAAAGGAAACACCATCATGCGTATGAAATTGCGTGATGTCCGTACTGGTTCTACATTTGACACAAGCTACCGTCCAGAGGAAAAATTTGAACAAGCTATCATCGAGACTGTCCCAGCTCAATACTTGTACAAAATGGATGACACAGCCTACTTCATGAACACAGAAACTTACGACCAATACGAAATCCCTGTAGTCAATGTTGAAAACGAATTGCTTTACATCCTTGAAAACTCTGATGTGAAGATCCAATTCTACGGAACTGAAGTGATTGGTGTTACCGTTCCTACTACTGTCGAATTGACAGTTGCAGAAACTCAACCATCTATCAAAGGTGCTACTGTTACAGGTTCTGGTAAACCAGCAACGATGGAAACTGGACTTGTCGTAAACGTTCCAGACTTCATCGAAGCAGGACAAAAACTTGTTATCAACACTGCAGAAGGAACTTACGTTTCTCGTGCCTAATCTCTAGAAAGAGGTCATTCTATGGGAATTGAAGAACAACTTGGCGAAATCGTTATCGCCCCACGTGTACTTGAAAAAATCATTGCTATTGCTACTGCAAAAGTAGAGGGTGTACACTCTTTTTCAAACAAATCAGTATCTGACACCCTTTCAAAACTTTCTCTTGGCCGTGGTGTTTATCTTAAAAACGTGGACGAAGAGCTCACAGCAGATATCTATCTCTACCTTGAGTACGGAGTAAAAGTTCCTAAGGTAGCTGTTGCTATCCAGAAAGCTGTTAAAGATGCCGTCCGCAATATGGCTGATGTAGAACTCGCTGCTATCAATATTCACGTTGCAGGTATCGTTCCAGATAAAACACCAAAACCAGAATTGAAAGATCTATTTGACGAGGACTTCCTCAATGACTAGTCCACTATTAGAATCTAGACGCCAACTCCGTAAATGCGCTTTTCAAGCTCTCATAAGCCTTGAATTCGGTACGGATGTCGAAACTGCTTGTCGTTTCGCCTATACTCATGATCGTGAAGATACGGATGTGCAACTTCCAGCCTTTTTGACAGAGCTAGTTTCTGGTGTTCAGGCTAAAAAGGAAGAACTAGACAAGCAAATCACACAGCATTTAAAAGCAGGTTGGACCATCGAGCGTTTAACACTCGTGGAAAGAAACCTCCTTCGTTTGGGAGTCTTTGAAATCACTTCATTCGACACCCCACAGCTGGTTGCTGTCAATGAAGCTATCGAGCTTGCAAAGGACTTCTCAGATCAAAAATCTGCCCGTTTTATCAACGGACTACTCAGCCAGTTTGTAACAGAAGAACAGTAAATAGAAAAAGTGTTTGACAAATATCAAACACTTTTTTCTTTGTCTCCACTATCTAAAAATCAAATAATAAATATAAAATAAGATCGACGGAGCATAGGGAATTGCATTATAGAAACTATGACAAACAATAGTAAATCGAAGACTACCCGTAACTCGATAAGCAACTGCAAATAGAAGACCAAGAATACTATAAATGATGAGACTGATGGGATCACGATGAGATAGAACCAAGTGACTGAGCCCAAAGATGAAAGAAGACAAGATCACATCCAAATAAAACTCCGATTTCGGAAAGAAGGTATTCATAAAATAACCTCTATAGATTGTCTCCTCAACAACAGGTACAATCGAAATGTTAAAGATTAAAAATATAAGACTTGATAGAGTCGTTTCTCTCCCGTTTAAGTAAAGTTCTGAAAGAAGGTCTTGGAAAATAAAGCTATGGTCAATCAATCGAATATGCTGCATTCTAAATCCATTTAAAAAAGAATAGATAAGAAAGCAAGCCACTAAGAAAGCGAGATAAGACCAACGCCAACCCTTTTTCTCGAATATAAAGAGCATCTTCTTCTTTTTCAACCACAAAACGAATAAAAAGAAAATAAGTAACACTTCTCCAACTAGAAAGATTATATAGCTGTCCATTCCTAAACCAAAGGTTCTAGCTAGAGTTATAGCCCCTAATGGCGTTAAATAAATGTACAGGAACATTAAAATCATACAGATTCCTAAATGTATTGTCTTTTTCATTCTTTCTCTCCTAATGGTAAACTCTCTATTAGGGCTATATAGAGGATAGACTAATGATTGTTTTTCTTATTTATCTAGAGTATTCATGTTTATCCATACTCTATTATCAAAATAGCTAGAACAAAATGTTCTAGCTTTTAAGTTTTCTTAGTATTTTCTAAAGCGTTGGTAACGTTCTTCGATAAGTTGGTCGAGTGGTAGTTCTTGCAATCTATCTAGCTCTGCACGCAATTCATTTTTAACGCAACCTAGCAGTTCTTTACTTGACAGCCCTGCTTCTGAGATTACCTTGTCTACGATTCCCATTTCTAGAAGTTCGTGTGAAGTGATTTTCATCAATTCCGCTGCTTCCATAGCACGACTTCCATCCTTCCAAAGGATAGAGGCAAATCCTTCAGGGCTAAGTACTGCGTAGATTGAGTTTTCTAACATCCAGACACGGTTAGCTACGGCTAGAGCTAGGGCCCCACCAGATCCACCTTCACCGATAATAATCGCAATGATTGGAACCTTGAGGTCACTCATTTCCATCAGGTTTCGAGCAATTGCTTCACCTTGTCCACGTTCCTCGGCTCCTACACCTGGGTAAGCACCCGCCGTATTGATAAAGGTCACAACTGGACGGCCAAACTTTTCTGCCTGTTTCATCAGGCGCAAGGCCTTACGATAGCCTTCTGGATGAGGTTGGCCGAAATTTCGTTTGAGGTTGTCATGAAGACTCTTCCCCTTTTGGATACCAAGGACAGTTACTGCCTGTTCACCTAACCAACCAATTCCACCGATAACCGCACCATCATCGCGGAAAGAGCGGTCTCCATGCAATTCGATAAACTCATCAAAGATTCCATTGGCAAAATCAAGTGCAGTCAAGCGACTCTGCTCGCGTGCCTCTCTGACTATTTTTGCAATATTCATCCGCGACTTCCTCCATGCAATCTCACTAATTTAGCAATTGTTTCAGGCAATTCTCTCCGTTTGACAATTGCATCAACAAATCCATGTTCAAGCAGAAATTCTGCCTTTTGGAAGTCATCCGGTAAGGTCTCACGAACTGTATTTTCGATAACACGACGTCCAGCAAAACCAACCAAACTCTGTGGCTCAGCTAGGATAATATCCCCTTCCATAGCAAAAGAAGCGGTCACCCCACCTGTTGTCGGATCGGTTAAAATAGTTAGGTAAAAAAGTCCTGCCTTGGAATGACGTTGAACTGCCGCAGAAATCTTAGCCATCTGCATCAAGCTCATGATTCCTTCTTGCATACGGGCTCCACCAGAAGCTGTGAAGAGAACGACTGGCAAGTTTTCTACCGTTGCATACTCAAACAAGCGCGTGATTTTTTCACCCACAACGGTTCCCATAGAAGCCATGATAAAGTTTGAATCCATGATCCCAAGGGCAACTTTTTGTCCCTTGATGCTAGCTGTACCAGTCAGTACTGCTTCATCCAAACCTGTCTTTTCACGCATACTAGCTAGTTTTTTCTGGTAGCCAGGAAAGTTTAATGGATCTTGAGTTTCAATACCCGTAAACATCTCCACAAAGGTGTCAGAATCAATCGTCAAATCCAAGCGTTCCTGAGCTGAAATACGGAAAGTATAGCTACAATGGGGACAAATTCGTTCGCTCCCAAGATCCTTTTGGTAAATGGTGTGTTTACAACCAGGACACTGGGAGAAGAGTTCATCCGGAACCTCAGGCTTGGCTTGTGGTTTCTGCCTTACGGAACGGTTAGGATTGATCCGAATATACTTATCCTTTTTACTAAATAGAGCCATAACTCCCCCTTTTAGTTCTCATACTATTTGAAAGTCTATTCTTTTTCTTGGTATTTTGGCAAGAAAGTTTCCATCAAGAAGGAAGTATCGTAGTCACCAGCGATAACTCGGCGGTCTGAAATCAGATCCAACTGGAAGTCTGCATTGGTTTGCACTCCTTCAATATCAAGTTCATAAAGTGCCCGTTGCATCTTCATTAAGGCATCAAAACGATTCTCCCCATGAACAATGATTTTGGCAATCATACTATCATAGTAAGGGGGAATGGTATAACCTGGATAAACTGCTGAGTCCACGCGCAAGCCAACTCCACCACTTGGTAGATAGAGATTGGTAATTTTCCCTGGGCTTGGGGCAAAGTTAAATGCTGGATTTTCTGCATTAATCCGGCACTCGATAGCATGACCTCGTAGGACAATATCTTCTTGTTTGAAAGGTAAAGGTTGCCCGGCAGCAATGCGAATCTGCTCTTTCACGATATCGACACCTGAAACAAACTCTGTGACTGGGTGTTCCACTTGCACACGAGTATTCATTTCCATGAAGTAGAAATTGCCACTCGCTTCATCGAGAAGAAATTCAATCGTCCCTGCATTTTCATAACCTACAGACTCTGCTGCACGAACGGCTGCAGCACCAATTTCATGACGAAGGGTTTTGCCAATTGCAATGGATGGGCTTTCTTCTAAGACCTTTTGGTTATTCCGTTGGAGTGAACAGTCCCGTTCACCAAGATGGACAACATGACCCTCTTGATCCGCAAGAATCTGAACTTCGATATGACGAGCTGGATAAATCACACGCTCAAGATACATAGCGCCATTTCCAAAATTGGCCTTGGCTTCACTGGATGCTGTCTCAAAGGCTGCCACCAAGTCTTCTGCCTTTTCAACCTTACGAATCCCTTTTCCACCACCACCTGCCGATGCCTTAAGCATGACTGGATAGCCAATTTTTTCTGCAACTGCAAGCGCCTCTTCAGCCGTGTGAACTTCACCATCAGATCCTGGGATAACTGGAACTCCAGCCTTGATCATTTGCTCACGCGCATTGATCTTATCTCCCATGGTATCCATTACAGCGCCAGAAGGGCCGATGAACTTAATTCCCACTTCATCACACATCGTGGCAAATTTGGAGTTTTCGCTAAGAAATCCAAAACCTGGATGGATGGCTTCTGCTTCTGTCAAGACTGCAGCAGACAAAATAGCGTTGATATTGAGATAAGATTCTGTCGCCTTACCAGGTCCGATACAGATAGCTTCATCCGCTAGGAGGGTATGAAGAGCTTCCTTATCAGCAGTTGAATAAACTGCTACGGTTGCAATGCCCAATTCACGCGCAGCTCGAATAATGCGAACCGCAATCTCACCACGGTTGGCAATCAAAATTTTACGAAACATGGAGATCCTCCTTAGTTTCCAATTGCAAAGGTAAGAGTACCACTCGCTGCAAGCTTACCATCTACTTCAGCCTTTGCTTCAACCACAGCAATCGTACCACGACGTTTAACAAAAGTAGCCGTCATGACTAATTGGTCACCTGGTACAACTTGCTTCTTGAACTTAACCTTATCCATGCCAGCATAGAAGACCAGCTTTCCTTTGTTTTCAGGCTTAGACAATTCCAAGACACCAGCAGTCTGAGCCAAGGCCTCCATGATAAGAACACCTGGCATGACTGGGTATTGTGGAAAATGACCATTGAAGAAAGGTTCGTTGATGGTCACATTTTTAATGGCAACAATGGTATCCTCGCTCACTTCCAAGACACGATCCACTAGGAGCATGGGGTAGCGATGGGGTAGAGCTTCTTTGATTCCTTGAATATCGATCATTTGATGCGTACCAATCCTTTACCGAACTCAACCATTTCTTCATTTGAAACGAGAATTTCTGTCACCACACCATCCTTAGGTGCAGGAATTTCATTCATGACCTTCATGGCTTCGATGATCACCAAAGTCTGACCTTTTTTAACACTGTCTCCAACTGTGACAAAGGCAGGTTTATCTGGTCCAGCGGCCAAGTAAGCCACCCCTACAAGTGGACTTTCAACGACATCACCCTCTGGAGCAACAGTCGTTTCAGCTGGTGCTGGAGCTTCTTCCACTGCACTCTCTACTGGAGTTGAAGGGGCAGAAACTACTGGACTAGGAGCCACTGCAGCTGGCGCTGGAGCAACTTGAGCTGATGCTTCAGAAGCCATTCTTGCTTCATTCTTACTAAACTGCAATTCGTCCGTTCCATTTTTATAAGAAAATTCTCTCAAACTTGATTGGTCAAATTGAGCCATCAAGTCCTTGATTTCATTTAAATTCATAATTATTTATTCTCCCAACGTTTGAAAGCAAGAACCGCATTGTGTCCACCAAAACCAAAAGTGTTTGAAATAGCATAAGGGATTTCTTGCTCCAAGCCTTGTCCATAAACGACATTCGCTTCGATATAGTCTGATAACTCACTTGTTCCAGCCGTCATTGGTACAAAGTTATGACGCATAGCTTCGATGGTAGCAATTGCTTCTACCGCCCCTGCAGCACCAAGCAAGTGTCCTGTAAAGGACTTAGTTGAAGATACAGGTACTTCTTTACCAAGAACAGCTACGATCGCACCACTTTCTCCTTTTTCATTAGCAGGAGTTGAAGTTCCGTGGGCATTGACGTAAGCCACTTGCTCTGGAGAAATTTCTGCTTCTTCCAAAGCCAACTTCATAGCCTTAATAGCACCTTGACCCTCTGGATGAGGTGAAGTCATGTGGTAAGCATCACAGGTATTACCGTAGCCAACTACTTCAGCCAAGATAGTTGCGCCACGTTTTTCAGCATGTTCAAGACTTTCAAGAACCAACATACCTGAACCTTCTCCCATCACAAAACCATTACGGTCTTTGTCAAATGGGATAGAAGCACGAGTTGGATCCTCTGTAGTTGATAGGGCAGTCAATGCTTGGAAACCAGCGATGGCAAAAGGAGTAATAGATGATTCTGATCCACCAACTAACATGACATCTTGGAAACCAAACTTGATAGAGCGGAAGGCATCCCCAATGGCATCGTTTGATGAGGCACAGGCTGTATTGATTGATTTACAGATACCGTTTGCTCCGAAGCGCATGGCAACATTTCCTGATGCCATATTTGGCAAGGCTTTTGGAAGTGTCATTGGTTTAACGCGTTTTGGACCTTTTTCATGAAGACGGATAACCTGATCTTCGATTTCTTTAATTCCCCCAATACCAGAAGCCACGATAACACCAAAGCGATCTTTATCAATTGCTTCTACATCAAGATTTGCATTTGTCACCGCTTCTTGAGCTGCATACAAGGCATACAAAGAATAGTTGTCAAAACGGTTGGTATCTTTTTTGACAAAGTATTTATCAAATGGGAAATCTTGGACTTCTGCTGCATTGTGCACAGCAAATTCGCTGTGGTCAAATTTAGTAATTTCTCCAATTCCAATTTTTCCAGTTTGCAAACTGTTCCAAAATTCTTCTGGAGTATTTCCGATAGGAGAGGTCAATCCGTAACCTGTTACTACAACTCGATTTAGTTTCATCTGTCTTACCTATATCTTTCCTTATTTTTTACATGCTAAGTCCGCCATCAACAGCGAGAACTTGTCCCGTCAAATAATCCTGTCCAGCCAGGAACACTGTAGCATCTGCGATATGTTCTGCTTGACCAAAATGTTTCATTGGGATTTGGGCCAATGTCGCTTCCTTAACCTTATCAGACAAAACAGCAGTCATATCTGACTCGATCATTCCTGGTGCAAGAGCATTTACGCGTACGTTGCGATTGGCAACTTCACGTGCAACTGACTTGGTAAAACCAATCAAACCTGCTTTAGAAGCCGCATAGTTGGCTTGTCCGATATTTCCCATCAAACCGACCACACTAGACATGTTGATAATCGCACCTTCACGTGCCTTGATCATCTGTTTCAAGACTGCTTGAGTCATGTTAAAGGCACCTGTCAAGTTGATCTTAATCACTTTTTCAAAGTCTTCCTCGGTCATCTTAAGCATAAGCGTATCCTGAGTAATCCCAGCATTGTTGACCAAGACATCGACAGAACCGAGTTCTGCAATCGCTTGATCTACCATACGCTTGGCATCTGCAAAGTCTGAAACATCACCTGATATCGGTACTACTTTGACGCCGTAGTTTGAAAACTCAGCCAGCAATTCTTCTGAGATTGCTCCGCGACTATTCAAAACTACATTAGCGCCTAGTTGGGCAAATTTGTGAGCAATGGCAAGTCCGATACCACGACTTGAACCTGTTACAAAGACATTTTTGTTTGTAAGTTGCATTCTATTTCTCCTGTTTCCTGTTGTATTTTGTGGGAGAAGGGATCATTAGTTTCCTAACAAAGCATCCAAGCTTGCTTGGTCTTCAACGTTAGCTAGCTGAGCTGTTTTATCAATTTTTTTGACAAAGCCTGATAGGACCTTGCCAGGACCAATTTCAATAAAGTTGGTTACCCCAGCATCCTGCATCACAGCAATACTTTCATAAAAACGAACAGGTTCTTTGACCTGACGCGTCAAGAGCTCTTGGATTCGATCTTTTTCCATAACAGTAGCCTCCGTATTGCCAACTAGTGGGCAAGTAAAATCAGAGAAACTCACTCCCTCAAGAGCTCCAGCTAGTTGCTGACTGGCTGACTCAAGAAGGGCTGTATGGAAAGGACCAGAAACATTTAAAGGAATCAATCGTTTTGCTCCTGCTTCCTGCAAGAGTTCAACTGCGCGGTCAACCGCAGCCACCTCACCACCGATAACGACTTGGCTTGGGGTGTTGTAGTTGGCTGGAGTCACTACTCCAACTTTAGAGGCTGTTTCACAAGCTTCCTCAATCACTTCAACTGGAGTATTAAGAACGGCAACCATCTTTCCAGAGCCTGCTGGTGCAGCCTCTTCCATATAAGCCCCACGCTTAGCAACCAAGGCAACTGCATCCTCAAAGTCCAAGGCACCACTTGCTACAAGAGCTGAATATTCTCCGAGGGACAGTCCTGCCACCATGTCTGGCTGATAGCCTTTTTCTTTCAATAATCGGTAAATAGCAACGGATGTAGCTAGAATAGCTGGTTGCGTGTAACGAGTCTGATTTAACTTTGCTTCATCATTGTCAATCAAATCACGAAGGTCATAACCTAAGACTTGGCTAGCTTGATCGATTGTTTCCTTGACGATAGGGTAGCGATCATAGAGATCACGCCCCATTCCTAGATACTGAGCACCTTGACCTGCAAATAGAAAGGCTGTTTTAGTCATTTCTTACAACTCCTGCCCAACGAGAGGCTTCTTCTTGAATTTTTTTGGCTGCGCCATAGTATAGATCTTTTAGAATTTCTTCGACAGTTTCCTCTTTAGAAACCAAACCAGCGATCTGACCTGCCATGACAGATCCACCTTCCACATCTCCATGAACAACGGCTTTAGCTAGAGCACCAGCCCCCATTTGTTCAAAGATTTCTAAATCTGGATTTTCTTGTTTAAAGGCATCTTTTTCAGCCTGCTCAAAGTCACGTGTCAATTGGTTTTTAATGGCACGAACAGCATGTCCAAAGTGTTGAGCTGAAATAGTCGTATCAATATCACGCGCTTTTAAGATTTTTTCCTTGTATTTTGGATGGGCGTTAGATTCCTTAGCTACTACGAAACGCGTACCAACTTGAACGGCCTCAGCACCAAGCATAAAGCCTGCAGCGACACCTTCACCATCCGCAATTCCTCCAGCTGCAATAACCGGAATTGAAACAGCTGCAGCAACTTGGCGAACCAAGGTCATCGTCGTTAATTTACCAATATGTCCACCGGCTTCCATTCCCTCTGCAATAACTGCATCTGCACCAATTTTTTCCATGCGTTTTGCCAAAGCAACACTTGGAACAACAGGAATAACTGTAATTCCTGCATCATGGAAACGAGTCATGTATTTACTTGGATTTCCTGCACCAGTTGTCACCACCTTGACCCCTTCTTCAATCACGAGATCAACGATGTCTTCTACAAAAGGTGACAAGAGCATGATGTTGACACCAAAAGGTTTGTCCGTAAGTGATTTGATTTTATCGATATTAGCCTTTACGACCTCTTTAGGTGCATTCCCACCACCGATGATCCCTAGACCACCAGCTTTTGATACTGCACCAGCCAAGTCACCATCCGCAACCCAGGCCATTCCTCCTTGAAAAATAGGATAATCAATGTTCAATAATTCTGTAATACGTGTTTTCATAGTGCCTCCATCATTCCTTGCTTACGTAATAGTTCGATGAGTTTATCATTTGAGTTTCAAACTATTACCTAAACAAGAGGGAGTGGGTTTCCCCTACTCCTTCTAGTAATATGTTAATTATTTTGTTTGCTCTTCAACGTAGGCAACCAAGTCACCAACTGTTTTCAAGTTATCTTCTGCTTCGATTTGGATATCGAAAGCATCTTCGATTTCAGAGATTACTTGGAACAAGTCCAATGAATCTGCATCCAAATCATCAAAAGTAGATTCAAGTGTTACTTCTGATGCGTCTTTCCCAAGTTCTTCAACGATAATTTCTTGTACTTTTTCAAATACTGCCATGATAGGACTCCTTTAAAATATAAAAAATTTATAACTATGTGTTTACCACATGATTACCTAGATTGTAAGAATGAGTGTGCCCCATGTCAAACCTCCACCGAAGCCTGATAGGAGAATCGTCTGGCTACCATCTAAACGAATCATGCCATTCTCCACACACTCTGATAGCAAAATCGGGATACTTGCTGCACTGGTATTTCCATACTCCATCATATTGGCAGGAAGCTTGTGTCGGTCTACACCGATCTTCTTAGCCATCTTATCCAAAATGCGGATATTTGCCTGATGAAGCAAGAGATAATCCAATTCCGACGCTGCAATTGGACCATTTTCAATGGTTTCTTTGATCGACCTAGCAACATCACGATTTGCAAAATCAAAAACTGCTCGTCCATCCATCTTCAAAAAAGCAGGAACTGCTTCTTGATCTGAGAAAGGAGAAGCCAAAGCCGTTTGACCATAGGTCAAACACTCGCTCCGAGAGCCATCCGTATAGAGACTTTCCACAAGGAAGTGACGTGTTTCGCTCGCTTCCAAGAGAACCCCACCAGCACCATCCCCAAAGAGAACAGCTGTTGAACGATCTGACCAGTCAACTGCCTTGGATAAGGTCTCAGCCCCGATAACAATCCCTTTTTTGAACTGTCCAGAACTTAAAAATTTTTCTGCAGTTGAAAGAGCGAATACAAAACCACTGCAAGCTGCTGTCAGATCAAAGGCGAAAGCTCTGTGCGCTCCGATATTTGCCTGAACTCGAGCTGCTGTGGAAGGCATCATCGAGTCTGGGGTAATCGTCGCTACAATGATAAAATCAATCTGATCCGCTGTTAAGCTCCCTTTAGCCAACAAGCTCTTAGCTACTTCTGTCGCCAAATCACTGGTAGACTCTGATTTTGAGATATGTCTCTGTTTAATTCCTGTCCGACTTGAAATCCACTCATCGCTTGTGTCCATGATTTGGGCTAAGTCATGATTAGTGACCACTTGCTCTGGAACATAATGAGCAACCTGGCTTATTTTTACAAAAGCCATTATTTCAAATCCTCCAAAAATTGATAAAGGTTCGTTAAGCCTCTGCCCATGACTTCTTTTTCCTCAGGGCTCATGCCATCGATGATTTTTTCGACCATAGCCTTGTGGAACCGTTTATGAAGGCGGTGAACCAAACGACCTTTCTTTGTCAAATGCAGATAGACCACTCGACGGTCTTGGTCAGAACGAATACGCTCAATATAACCTTTTCTCTCCAGGTTATTCAAACTCGTCGTCACTGTCCCAAGAGTTACCATCAGTTCCTTTGAAACCTTACTTGGTGTTGCCTCCGGGAACTTCCCAATCACATCGATCGTGTGCATTTCTTTGATGGAGATGTCTTTGAATCGACTACCTCGTAAGCTAACCTCCTCAATCACAAGGACGTTATTAAAAATAGATGTTAGATAATCATTTACTTGTTGGTAGTCCAAATCGTTTCCCTCCCCCTCAAAAAGCTTTTACAATCAAAACATTTGATAAAAGAAGTATAACAAACTTCAAAAAATTGTGCAAGTATTTTTTTACATTCCTGTAAATTTCGGTCTTCTTCTTTCAGAATGTGCTCGAACCCCTTCTTTAAAATCTTCAGTTAAAGATAACGATTCTTGTAATTTCAATTCTAATTCAGCATAATTCTGCCAATCCTTAAATTGACTTTCCCAAACTAACTTTTTAATCGCTGCGTATGAGTTTGCTGAACCTCTTCTTAATTTTTTCAGAACTTGTTCTCTTGTTTTTTCTAATTTGTCAACTTCACAAACACGGTATACCACGCCCCATTCTAGCGCTTTTTCAGCAGTCAAAGCTTCACCTGTCATAGCAAGTTGTGCAGCCCGTGTTACCCCGATACTACGACTCAAGAGATGAATCCCACCAGCGTCTGGCGCCAATCCCACTCCGACAAAGGCTTGGATGAATTTTGCCTTGTCAGTCGCTAAACAGAAATCAACTGCTACTGCCATATTTGCTGCAGCACCAGCAACCGCTCCATCTACCTCCATCAAAACAGGTTTAGGAATTTGCTTGATTTTAAAAGAAATTGTATTGACTAATTCTGCAATCTTATTCAAAGAAGGGATATCATCTTCGTCTACTGCGCGTTTCATCTCAACCAAGTCTCCTCCAACTGAAAAGACCTTCCCATTCGCATTAATCAAGATGAACTGCACAGCTTGATCCTGCTCCGCTAGAGTCAAAGCTTCTAAAATTTCCTCACACATTGGGATATGGAAACCATTTGCCACTTCGGGACGATTCAAAGTAATGATAGCCAGATCATCTACGATCTGATATAAGATATGATTCATAGCTTCTCCTTTTATTTTGTAAGGTAATAAAATTGTTTTATCATCAAAGTATACCTTTTTTTGGATAAAGAGGCAAGGAAAAACTAAAGGAAAGTGTCTCAGCTGATTATTTACCCATCATTTATGAGTGTGAGTAAAATTTGACACCCTTACTTTTAAACTGTTATCGCTTTTCAAAATAAGTTAGTGTTTTCTTCTATTATAATAGGAAGTTATTTTCTTCATTGAAAAATGCCCCTCTTTCTGCTATAATCGTATAAAATACTTACTTGAGGAGTCCTTATGAAGGTTGTAAAATTTGGCGGAAGCTCGCTTGCCTCTGCTGGTCAGTTAGAAAAAGTCTTAAACATCGTTAAAAGTGATAAAGAACGCCGTTTTGTAGTCGTTTCTGCACCCGGCAAACGCAATGCTGAAGATACCAAGGTAACTGATGCCTTGATTAAATACTATCGCGACTATGTGGCTGGAAATGACATCAGTGCTAGCCAAAGCTGGATCATTGACCGTTATGCCGCTATGGTTAGTGAACTTGGGTTAAAACCTGCTGTTTTAGAAAAAATCTCTAAAAGTATTCGGGCCTTGGCAACTCTTCCTATAGAGGACAATGAATTTCTCTATGATACCTTCCTAGCTGCTGGAGAAAATAACAATGCCAAATTGATTGCAGCCTACTTTAACCAAAACGGCATTGATGCACGCTATGTTCACCCAAGAGAAGCTGGGATCGTTGTCACAAGTGAACCAGGAAACGCACGCATCATCCCATCTAGTTATGACAAGATTGAAGGTTTGGCTGATAGCAACGAAGTCCTTGTCATCCCTGGTTTCTTTGGCGTAACTAAGGAAAATCAAATCTGTACCTTCTCACGTGGTGGTTCAGATATCACAGGTTCTATCATTGCAGCAGGTGTTAAGGCTGATCTCTATGAAAACTTTACAGACGTAGATGGTATCTTTGCTGCCCATCCTGGTATTATTCACCAACCACATTCCATTCCTGAATTAACTTACCGTGAAATGCGTGAGTTGGCTTACGCTGGATTTTCAGTCCTTCATGACGAAGCCCTTCTTCCTGCCTACCGAGGAAAAATTCCTCTTGTCATCAAGAATACCAACAACCCTGACCACCCAGGAACACGCATTGTTTTAGAACACAGTAGTGATAAATTCCCAGTAGTAGGGATTGCAGGTGACTCAGGATTCGTCAGCATCAACATGTCAAAATACCTCATGAACCGTGAAGTAGGGTTTGGTCGCAAGGTTCTTCAAATCCTTGAGGACCTCAACATCGGTTGGGAACACATGCCTACAGGTATTGACGATCTTTCAATCATCCTCCGCTCCCGCGAATTGACTCCTATCAAAGAAGAAGAAATTCTACGTCAACTCGTTCAAAAAGCTGAAGTGGACCATGCTGAAATCGAACATGACCTTTCCATCATTATGATTGTTGGAGAAAAGATGAAGAGCCATATCGGGGTAACTGCTACTGCAACACGTGCTTTGTCTGAGAATAAAATCAACATCCAGATGATGTCCCAAGGTTCAAGTGAAGTTTCCATCATGTTTGTTGTCAATAAAGAGCAAGAAAAAGCAGCTATCAAGGCTCTTTATCATGCCTTTTTCGGTGAAAGTAAGGAAGACTAATCATGGCCCAATCACTCAATCAAGTCATTGACCTCCAAACTACTGGGACATCTTACCTCTCTATCTCTGGGAAAGTTGGAAAATTTCTAGTTGGGGATCAAGCCTTAGAGTTTTATCCTGATGTCAATGTCGAACAATATATCCAAATCCCTTGGTCCAGCATTCAACAAATCGGAGCCAACGTAAGTGGCCGCAAAATCAGCCGTCACTTTGAAGTCTTTACCGATCAAGGTAAATTCCTCTTTGCCTCAAAAGACTCTGGAGCTATCCTCAAAATCGCTCGGGAAAAATTAGGAAACGATAAGGTTGTCAAACTTCCTACTTTGATTCAGACCATTGGTCAAAAATTTAAAAATCTATTTGCAAAAAAGTAGAAACTTTAGTATAATCATAGCAACGGATAAGTAGGTTATCTCCTTCTTTCAGAAAGTCTGCGGGTGCTGCGAGCAGATAGGAGGGATAGGTGAAATTCTACCGTTATTCACAATTAAATACTCAATCAAGTGCACACCTGTGAAGTTGGATGGAACCGTGGCCCTGCCACTCCAACGCTTTGTCAGGTGTGCTTTTTCATATAAAGGAGGACTTATGTTAGATATTAAACGTATTCGTACAGACTTTGATGCTGTCGCTGAAAAATTGGCTACACGCGGTGTAGATGCTGCAGTCTTAAACGAGATGAAAGAAATCGATGCTAAACGTCGCGACATCTTGGTCAAGGTTGAAACGCTCAAAGCAGAACGTAACACAGTTTCAGCTGAGATTGCTCAAGCTAAGCGCAACAAGGAAAATGCAGATGACAAGATTGCTGCGATGCAAACCCTATCTGCTGAAGTCAAAGCCTTGGATGCTGAATTGGCGGACATCGATGCTAAATTAACAGAATTTACCACTACTCTTCCAAACATCCCTGCCGACAGCGTTCCTGTTGGGGCTGACGAAGATGACAATGTGGAAGTTCGCCGTTGGGGGACTCCACGCGAGTTTGACTTCGAGCCAAAAGCTCACTGGGATCTTGGTGAGGACCTCGGTATCCTTGACTGGGAACGTGGTGGAAAAGTAACAGGAGCTCGCTTCCTCTTCTATAAAGGGCTTGGAGCTCGTTTGGAACGTGCTATCTACAACTTCATGTTGGATGAGCATGGTAAAGAAGGCTATACGGAAGTTATCACACCTTACATTGTTAACCATGACTCAATGTTTGGTACGGGTCAATATCCAAAATTTAAGGAAGACACTTTTGAATTGAAAGACACTAATTATGTCCTCATTCCTACAGCTGAAGTTCCTCTAACAAACTACTACCGTGATGAAATCCTTGACGGTAAAGACCTACCAATCTACTTTACCGCTATGAGTCCATCATTCCGTTCTGAAGCTGGTTCTGCTGGTCGTGATACACGTGGCTTGATTCGTCTACACCAATTCCACAAGGTTGAAATGGTCAAATTTGCCAAACCAGAAGAATCTTACGAAGAATTGGAAAAGATGACAGCCAACGCTGAAAATATTCTTCAAAAACTCAATCTTCCGTACCGTGTCGTTGCCCTCTCTACTGGGGATATGGGCTTCTCAGCCGCCAAAACTTACGACTTGGAAGTTTGGATCCCAGCCCAAAATACCTATCGTGAAATCTCAAGTTGTTCAAATACAGAAGATTTCCAAGCTCGTCGTGCCCAAATCCGTTACCGTGATGAAGCCGATGGCAAGGTGAAACTCCTTCACACCTTGAACGGTTCTGGACTTGCAGTTGGACGTACGGTTGCTGCCATTCTTGAAAACTACCAAAATACAGATGGTTCTGTAACTATTCCAGAAGCACTTCGTCCATATATGGGTGGAGCTGAAGTTATCAAACCATAAAAAAATAAGGCCTAGCTAGAAAATAGCTAGACCTTTTTTCGTAACCAAATCAGATAAGCACCCAAGACAAAGAATAAAATAGTGAGGCAAATAACGGTTTCAGCCAATACCAGATAATCCAGAAATGGAAGTTTCAAGATCCCCTGAGCCATCTTGAGCGAAGTAGCTGTGATAATGGTTGGGAAGGTTAGGGCTGAGAAGGCTGGTTGAAATCCTTGTTTTAAAATATTGGGTAGGCGAGTTAAAACAAAGAAAAAGAAGGATTGAGATGCCAAAATCATGACAATCAAGAGCCAAGTCGGTAGGCTTGCTCCTCCAACTCGAACTATGGAAGCCAAGAGTAGGGAAAAGGGAGCACAGTATATTCCTTCCTGTCCAAGCAAGGCCATTGGGAGTGGATGTTTCTTTAAATCGCTATAAATAAGCGGATAGAGATAGAAGGTCAAGACAAAACCAAAAATCAAGGTTGCATAGGCAATTTCAATGATTCCGACAAGAGGATAGGTCAAGGCTGCTACTGCTATCCCCACATAGAGTACCGTCCAGCTTGGAGTCGCATTAACCCTCCGACCTGGACAGGCAAATTTGATGGTAAAAGTAGCAATCAAAACCAAATCCAAGAGAAAGGAAAACCACCAGATCCCTTGTGCTACCAAAGGAAGAGCAGGGAATACGCGAAAGACATAGGTCGCTAAAATCATCCCAGCCATAGGAAAAGTGGCCATCCCTGATAAAAGAGGGGGCTTGGTCAATTCTTGCTTGGTTTCTTCCCAATTAAAAAGATGAAGAATCAGAAAGAAAATCCACAACACTAGACCAATCAGACTCAATAAATGCGACAGAACTGGCCAAGTATCTGCAATCAGATTTCCTGCACCTGCTAAACCCAATAAACAGCCAGAAAATACCAAGGGGAGCTTTTTCATCCGATCCTCCAATAATCATGTTATTATTAGTATAGCATAAAAGCGCTTAAAATAGCATAGAAAAATGAAGACTGAATTGCTCAGTCTTCATTTTTTCTTTCTGATTCGAACTAGGCATAAGGTTGTAATTCTGGGTTAATAGGCGTATTGGCTAGGTTGTTGGCATAGTTGCAGAGGCTGGCAAGACTAACACCGAGAACCACGTCCAAGGCATTTTGTTGCGTGTAGCCAGCTTCCAAAAATTCAGCCAAGGCTTCATCTCCTACACGCCCTTTGGTATTGATGACCGCCAAGGTAAACTTAGCTAGAGTATCTAGTTTTGGATCTGTCTCGATTGGAGTACGATTACGAAGGGCTTGAAGCAGATCATCATTCATCTGGATTTGTTTAATTGAAAAGGCTGTGTGACCTGCGACGCAGAAAGCACAACCATTGGTTACGGCAGCTGTGATTTGCACTACTTCGCGTTCCACTGGTGTCAGGCTATTGCGACGGTTGATGGCTCCGACAGTTCGGTAGGCTTCAAGCGCGGTAGGAGCGTTGGCCAAGAGACCGATTAGGTTGGGAATATAGCCATTGTTATCTTTTTGTACTGTTTCAAGAACTTCTTTCACTTCTGCTGGTGCTGATTCTACTGTGTGGATGGTAAATGTTGTCATAAGAAACCTCTTTTCATTTTATTGTCATTTAGTCTATCATAGAATTTCCCCCTTGGATAATATATATTTTCAATCGCCTTGATAGGAAATGTCTATGAAATGAAAAAAATCACACTAAAAGTGTGATTGGGTTAGTGTTTAAAATACTGTTTAGTCTCAGCAATGACGACTGGCGACAAGACCAAGAGGGCAATCAAGTTTGGTAAAGCCATCAAGGCATTGACGATATCTGCGATAATCCAGACCATATCCAGCTCGATAAATCCTCCCAACAGGACCATGACTACAAAGACTACACGGTAAAGCCAGATAAAGCGGACACCAAATAGAAACTCAAAACAGCGCTCTCCGTAGTAGTTCCATCCGAGAATTGTCGTAAAGGCAAAGAGTACAAGGAAGATGGTCAAGAGGGCAGGTCCAAAGTGTGAAAAAACTGTTGAAAAGGCTGACTGGGTCAAGGCAACTCCATTCAAATCACCACTCCAAACCCCAGTTACCAAGATTGTTAAACCAGTCAACGTACAGATAATGAGGGTATCAATAAAGGTTCCTGTCATGGAAATCAAACCTTGCTCTACTGGTTCATTTGTCTTAGCCGCAGCAGCTGCAATGGGAGCTGAACCAAGACCAGATTCATTAGAAAAGACTCCTCGCGCCACACCATTTTGGATTGCAGTACGGATAGTCGCACCTGCAAATCCTCCTACTGCTGCTACAGGGCTGAAAGCAGAGGTAAAGATCAGGGCAAGTGTGGCTGGGATTTTCTCGATATTAAAGAGAATAACTGTAAGAGTTCCTAAAATATAGACAATAGCCATAAAAGGAACCACTGCTGTCGAAACTTTTGATATGGATTTGAGGCCACCAAAGACGGCAATACCCACCAAAATGGATAAAATCAGAGCTGTGATAACTGGATCAACTTGGGCTGTATTTTGGATAGATTCTGTAATTGAATTGACTTGGGTAAAGGTACCAATCCCCAGAAGGGCAACCAATACACCCGCTAGGGCAAAGAAGATAGCAAGTGGACGCCACTTTTCTCCCATCCCCAAAAGGATGTAATGCATGGGGCCTCCAGCTACAGCTCCATTTGCATCCTTTGTGCGGTATTTGATGGCAAGTAAGCCTTCGGCATACTTGGTCGCCATCCCAAAAAAGGCTGCCATCCACATCCAAAAGAGGGCCCCTGGTCCTCCAACCTTAATGGCTGTTGCGACCCCGATGATATTTCCCGTACCAACGGTGGCGGCTAGAGCCGTACAGAGAGCAGCAAAGCTCGACACATCGCCATGCCCCTTATCCTTGGTAAAGATCAACTGAAAGGCTTTAGGAAGACGAGCCACCTGCAAAAGGCCTAGTCGGATGGTCAAATAGATACCCGTTCCGACCAATAAGATCAAGAGGGGAGGCCCCCAAACGAAAGCATCAAGCGCTTTTAGCAATTCTAACATATCCTTCTCCTATCTTTCAACCCCAAAAGAAAGAGCACATGCAAGATACATGTACTCTGGAATGCTTAGATAAATGCCAAAAAGCGGTCTATCCTAGCTCTGTCCTTTTACCTGAGAGTTTGAGCAGTTACCTGCCTTGCCCCTTCGGTGCCTTTACGGTCTCTCCAGAGTTCCGTCCATTTACAGTCATGGAAAACTAACCTTTCTCCACTTCTATTAAACTTCATTCGGTGTTGGTATTTTATTTTTTATTATTCTACAAGAAAAGTTAGCCTTTGTCAATATTTTCTATGAAAATTTTTGACTTTTCATTTCTTTTTTCAGAAAGAGCGAATCCTTCTTCTCTCTACCCTTTAAAGGTCACAATGGTAGCACCACTGCCTCCAGCATTTTGTGGAGCATAGCCAAAACTCTTGACATGCTTGTTTCTTTGCAGGTATTTGGTGACGCCCTCACGGATGACTCCTGTTCCGATACCGTGGATGATGTCGACTTGCGCCATGTTATTGAGCAGGGCTTGGTCGATAAAGGCATCCAGCTCATTCATGGCCTCTTCGTACCGTTTGCCTCGGAGATCCAGTCTCGCTTGCGGACCACGACCAGAAGCACGTTTGACGACATTGACTTGTTTTTTCTTGACTGGGGCTTCTTGTTGGGCCTGAACAAGATCAAATTCTTTCTCCTCCAAGGTCATCTTGATCAAGCCAACTTGGGCTTCCCAACGGCCGTCCTTAAGCTGATTGGTCAAGGTTCCACGCTGACCATAACTGAGGACCACAATATCATCTCCCACCTTCGGAGCTCGTTTTTTCTTGGCTTTTTGAAGGACCTTGTTTTTAGATAAGTCGACTTTTTCAGGAGCTAGTTTTTTCAGCTCAGCCTTGGCTTCAATGATTTCATGGGGTTTGAGTTGAGACTTACTGTGGAGGTTCTTGAGAATCTGGTCACTCTCACTTAGAGCGAGTTCCACAATCTCGGCAGCTTGTTCACGCGCCTTGTTGAGCTCGGTTTCTTTTTCACGATTGAGCTCATTGTAGAGCTTTTTGAGAGCACGGTTCATCTTAAGGTTTTCTTGCTCCACCTCACGGATATTGTCCAAGCGTTTACGGCTTTCAAGCATCTGCTCTTCCAATTGTTCAATGATACGGTTGACGTCATTATCTTGATTGACCTGCTGACTGGCATCTCCTACGATGACATCTGACAAGCCCAGGCGTTTGGCAATTTCAAAGGCATTGCTTCGACCAGGAACTCCCTGCATAAAGCGATAGGTCGGACGCAGGCTGGCTGTGTCAAACTCCATACTGGCATTTTGCACAAATGCTGTTTCGATACCGTAGGCCTTGAGCTCTGGATAGTGGGTCGTCGCCATGGTCTTGACCTGACGCAGACGAAGATCCTCCAGAATAGCCATAGCAAGGGCTGCTCCTTCCTGCGGATCGGTACCTGCCCCAAGCTCATCTAGCAATAAGAGCGAGTGCTGATTGACCTTGCCAAGAATATCTACGATATTGATCATGTGGCTGGAGAAGGTAGACAAGCTTTGTTCGATAGACTGCTCATCCCCAATATCTGCGAAGATTTCTTCGAAAATACCGACACGGCTCCCCTTATCAGCTAAAATGGGCAAGCCAGATTGGGCCATGAGTTGAGTCAAGCCCAGGGTTTTGAGCATGATGGTCTTCCCACCAGTATTGGGACCTGTAATGACAATAGCCGTTAATTCCTTACCAAAGTGTATATCGTTCGCGACAGCATTTTTGACCAAAGGATGGCGAACATGAAGGAGTTGAATCTCTTGGTTCTCTGAAAGTTGAGGAACAACTGCTTGTCTTTCTTGGATGAAACGCACCTTGGCACGAATCAAGTCTAAATGGCCGATAATCCAAGCGTCATTAGCAATCTCAGCAGCATGAGGGCGGATCCGTTCTGAGAGCTCCTGCAGGATACGAATCATCTCATAGCGTTCGTCTGCTCGCAGACTAGCGATTTCTTCGCTCAGCTTGACCACCTCACGTGGCTCGATATAGACTGTGTTTCCACTGGCAGATATGTCGTGGACAACACCTGCAATCTTATTGCGATAGGTGTTCTTTACTGGTAAGACTTGACGGCCATTTCTGCTAGCAATTATGCCTTCCGTCAACATCTGCGCTTTTTGCTTGAGCAAGTCTTGCAAGACATCTCGAACTTGACTCTCGCTATCATGGATTTTCCGGCGAATGCGTGCTAGCTCTTCACTGGCGAAATTTTCGATAAATCCTGCATCATTTAGAGCTTGGAGACTTCCTTGCAAGTGTGGGAAATCATGTAGTTTTTCAAACCATCTCGCCATCTGCTCCAAGCGTACGTTTTCGAGATTGGCATAAAAACCTTGCAACTCTCTGCTAGCCAGTAAGACCCGTTTGAGGAGCAGGAACTCCTCAATATTGAGGTCCGCCCCCATCTCCAGACGCTTACAAACCGCTGATATCTCACGCGTCGCTAGGATGGTAAAGTGAGGTTGCTCCACAAATAGGGCTTGCATTTCCTCCATCTCTGTAAAGGCTTGTTTGATCTTATCCACCTTAGCAGTTGGAGCCAAGCCTTTTAGCTCCTCTAAGCCTTGCTCAGTCAGGAGATGCGGTTCAAACAAGGCTTTGATTTTATTAAATTCTAAGGTTTCTAGTATTTTTGTATTCATATTTTTTCCTTGTATGCTGGTTTACAAGATTATAGCAACTAGGTGTTTTGACCTAGTCGTCCAATCTGTAAACAAAGGGCTAGGAAAAATCCCGCCCTTTTTATCCGATTAAATTTGTCACCCAAAGTTGTTTGATAAGGTTTGTCGTAAAAGGGACACTTTGGATGATGTGTTTGGCTACTGTACTTTTTTCGAGTGAATTTTGAATGACTGCCAGAGGCACTGTTGCGAGAATGGTCAGAGCCATTTGCAAGACAAATAAGGTTACCAATAGAGACAAAACGCCTGCTCCGATACGCAACCATTTAACATCAAGCTTTTTAGTTGGAATCAAGTGCAGGAACAAACCGATAAAACGTCCGATACTGTAACAAATTCCGAAAACTAAAAGGTAGGCGAGACCCGCATAAAAGACCTTGTCTAGGTGAAACAGCTGGTCTGAAGGGAAGAAAAAGGTGCCTTGTCCTTCCTGAGGATTGGCATAAGGGACAAGCAAGTGGAAGTGTTCTCCCAGTGATTTATAAAACTGTCCCGCAACAAAGGCTGAAATTACTGCAACGAGGAAATAATAAACTTGCAGGACCAAGCCTCTACGGTAGCCGATGTAATAGCCCCAAGCCAGAACCAATAAGAGTAGGATTGAAATCATAAGGAGTCCTCAATCTTGCTCTGTTCTTGTTTAACAGCAATCAACTTGTGGCGGAGTTCTAACAACTCTTGCTCCTTGTCATCAAATTCAATTTCACGATTGAGCTGTGTAGACAGACAGTTGACCGCCAAAAGAAGCGCAATGGTTTCATCATCCGCCCCAGGCATTTGTTCTTTAATTGCTTGGTATTTTTCAGTCGCAACCTTGGCAATTTCCTCCATAAAGAGGTTGTCATGCTCGGTTGTCAAGGTTAATGTCTTTTTCCCGAATGTAAACTTATATCGATTTAGATTTGCCATAAAATTCACCTCACGATATTATACCAAATTTCGCTAACTTTGTCAGTTTTTACCAATTCTCCTGCTTTTGTGGTACAATAGAGACTATGGCAAGTATCACACTCACACCAAGTGAAGAGAAAATTCAGAGTTTTTTAAGTCAGTATCAGAAGGCTCTCAGTCCTAGTAAAAATCCCTATATTCGCTATTTTTTGAGACTGCCTCAGGCAACAGTTTCCATCTATACTTCTGGAAAAGTCCTCCTGCAGGGCGAAGCTGCTGAGCAGTACGCCAGTTTCTTTGGCTATGAGGTTCAACAAGAAAACAGTGGACAAGATTTCCCTATGATTGGGACTGATGAGGTGGGAAATGGTTCCTACTTTGGTGGGCTAGTTGTCGTAGCTTCCTTTGTAACACCTGACCAGCATGACTTCTTGCGAAAACTCGGTGTGGGGGATTCAAAAACCCTGACAGACCAAAAGATTCGTCAGATTGCCCCTATTCTCAAGGAAAAGATTCCACATCAAGCGCTCCTTCTTTCACCGAGCAAGTACAACGAAGTTATCGGAGAGCGTTACAATGCTGTTTCTGTAAAGGTTGCTCTTCACAACCAGGCTATCTTTCTCCTGCTTCAAAAAGGAGTCCAGCCAGAGAAAATCGTGATTGATGCTTTTACAAGTCCTAAAAACTATGATAAGTACTTGGCGCAAGAAGCCAACCGTTTTCCAAACAAGATTAGCTTGGAAGAAAAAGCCGAGGGCAAATACCTGGCTGTTGCGGTTAGCTCCATCATCGCTCGTGATCTCTTTCTTGAAAACTTGGAAAATCTGGGACGAGAATTGGGCTATCAACTGCCAAGTGGCGCTGGAACTGCATCTGATAAGGTTGCTAGTAAAATCCTTCAGGCCTATGGAATGAAAGGACTTCATTTCTGTGCCAAACTGCATTTTAAAAACACTGAAAAAGCCAAAGCAC
The DNA here is from genome assembly GCF_003942875.1 of Streptococcus oralis. Lineage (GTDB taxonomy): Bacteria > Bacillota > Bacilli > Lactobacillales > Streptococcaceae > Streptococcus > Streptococcus oralis_BX. The sequence goes on from NZ_RMVK01000009.1 coordinate 37,279, forward strand.
TTCTAGAAAGGTAAATCATGAATTCGTTTAAATCATTTCTAAAAGAATGGGGAGTTTTCTTCCTGATTATCGCGCTGGTAGGCCTTAGCCGCATTTTCCTTTGGAGCAATGTCCGCGTGGAAGGACACTCGATGGACCCTACCCTAGCCGACGGAGAAGTTCTCTTCGTTGTTAAACACCTCCCAATTGACCGCTTCGACATCGTGGTTGCGCATGAGGAAGAAGGAAATAAAGACATTGTCAAAAGGGTCATCGGTATGCCCGGAGATACCATCCGCTACGAAAATGACAAACTCTTTATCAACGATAAAGAAACAGATGAACCCTACCTAGCTGAATACCTCAATTTGTTCAAAACAGAAAAGTTGCAAAATACCTATACTGGCAAAGGATTTGAAGGCAATAAGGGAGTTTACTTTAGAGAACTTGCTCAAAAAGCACAAGCCTTTACGGTCGATGTCAATTCCAATACCAGCTTCAGCTTTACTGTCCCTCAAGGTGAGTACCTTCTCCTTGGTGACGATCGTCTAGTCTCTAGCGACAGCCGCCATGTTGGTACCTTCAAGGCCAGCGAAATCAAAGGCGAAGCAAAATTCCGTTTCTGGCCACTTAACCGTATCGGAACTTTTTAAGATAAGGAAGAGGCCGAGAATGCTAAGTCTCAGTCTCTTTTTCTATTGTGAGAAAAAACTTTTAGTCATCTAGTTTTTTCAAAGTTGCTAAGAGACCAATTCTCATAAACTCATGTAAAGGAAACCTATGGAAGTTTATTTTTCAGGCACCATTGAACGGATTATTTTTGAAAATCCCAGTAATTTTTATCGCATTCTCCTCCTAGATATCGAAGATACTGATGCGGAGGACTTTGACGATTTTGAAATCATCGTTACAGGAACCATGGCGGACGTGATTGAAGGGGAAGACTACACTTTTTGGGGGCAAATCGTTCAGCACTCCAAGTATGGGGAACAGCTTCAGATCAGCCGTTATGAACGGGCAAAACCAACTAGAAAAGGGCTAGTCAAATACTTCTCTAGCAGTCATTTCAAGGGGATTGGTCTCAAAACTGCCCAAAAAATCGTCGATAGCTATGGTGACAATACCATTGACGAAATTCTGGAGCATCCTGAAAAGCTGGAAAGCATTGCAGGACTCTCTGCCAAAAACCGTGAGGCTTTTGTCTCCACCCTCCGTCTCAACTATGGGACAGAAATGGTCTTGGCTAAACTTGCCAACTACGGCATTCCCAATAAACTGGCCTTTCAGATTCAAGACTTTTACAAGGAAGAAACGCTAGATATTGTCGAAAACTATCCCTACCAACTAGTTGAGGATATCAAGGGCTTGGGTTTTACCATTGCTGACCAATTGGCTGCCGAACTAGGCATCGAAAGTCAAGCTCCTGAACGCTTCCGTGCTGGCCTTGTTCATAGTCTTTTTCAGGGATGTATGGATACGGGCGATACCTATATGGAAGCCCGAGATTTGCTGGAACAGACCCTGACTCTCCTCGAATCTTCCCGTCCCGTGGAACTCGATCCCAGTCAAGTCGCTCAGGAATTATCTCATTTGATCGAAGAAGGCAAGGTTCAGCAGATTGATACCAAAATCTTTGATAACAGCCTCTTTTTCGCTGAAGAAGGCATTCGCAGTCACTTGGTTCGTATCCTCGAAAAAGGAAAACAGAAGAGCCAAGATCTAGAAACCATTCACAAGCATATCGCTACTGTCGAGCAAGAACTGGGGATTCAGTACGATACCATCCAAAAACAGGCTATCTGCGACGCTATCCAGAACAAGGTCTTTATCCTAACAGGTGGACCTGGTACTGGTAAGACGACTGTTATCAATGGAATTATCGCTGTTTATGCCCTTTTAGAAGGGCTTGATCTCAGGAAAAAAAGCAACCTGCCTATCCTTCTTGCTGCTCCAACTGGACGAGCGGCTCGGCGCATGAATGAATTAACAGGTTTGCCTAGCGCTACCATACACCGTCATTTGGGGATGACAGGAGACGATGATACCAGTCATCTGGAAGATTATCTGGATGCCGATTTTATCATTGTAGATGAGTTTTCCATGGTGGATACTTGGTTAGCCAACCAGCTCTTCTCCAATATCTCCTCAAACAGTAAAATTCTCATCGTGGGGGATAGCGACCAGTTACCTTCTGTCAGTCCTGGACAAGTCTTAGCTGACCTACTCCAGATTCAACTAATTCCGCAGACTCGCTTGGAACGGATTTACCGTCAGAGCGAGGAATCAACTATCGTCACCTTGGCAAGTCAGATTCGACAAGGCGTCTTGCCAGCTGACTTTACCCAGAAAAAAGCAGACCGCTCCTACTTTGAAATTGCTAGTGGCCATATCCCAGCTACGATTGAGAAAATTCTTGGTGCTGCCCTCAGAAGTGGCATTCCGGCTCGCGATATTCAGGTGCTAGCGCCTATGTATCGAGGAACTGCTGGTATTGATGCCATCAACCAACTCATGCAAGACCTGCTCAATCCTCAGCAAAAGGGGCAAGTTAGCTTTGAAGCAACTCAGTGTCACTATCGAACAGGGGACAAGGTTATTCACCTAGTCAACGACGCTGAAGTCAATGTCTTTAACGGAGACCTAGGCTACATCACAGACCTGATTCCTGGAAAATACACCGAGTCCAAACAAGACGAGATTGTCATTGATTTTGATGGCAATGAAGTCGTCTACCCACGTAATGAATGGTACAAAATTCGACTAGCCTATGCCATGAGTGTTCATAAGTCTCAGGGAAGTGAGTTTCCTGTTGTCATCCTACCCATCACCAGTGCTAGCAAGCGCATGCTGGAGCGAAATCTCATCTACACAGCCATTACACGCGCCAAAAGCAAACTTATCTTACTAGGTGAATTACAGGCCTTTGACTATGCAGTTAAGCATATCGGGACTGCTCGCAAGACCTATCTGATTGAGCGTTTCAGTGATTTAATTGAAAATATTGAAGAAAGTAAACAAGCCTTCTCTGAAACTGCCACAGCAAGTGACTCTGAACAATCCCACATCCTCACCGAGGAAAACTGGTCTAGCATCCCCGCTATGATCGGGATTACAGATACAGATCTCAAAGAGATTTTTGGAAAATAGTGCAGCAGAAAGCCCACCTAGTCAGGTGGGCTTTTTCTCTTTTAAGATTATTTAACTGTTGCAGTGCTTGTGATCAATTCAACAGCTTTTTTGATAGTGATATCGTGTTTCAACATGTCAGCTGAAAGTAAGTTTTGTACTTGTGCAACTTCCATGTTGTAGTCTGCTGCCAATTGCTCAATTTCTTTTTGGATTTCTTCTTCTGAAGCGTCAAATCCTTCAGCTTTGGCAACTGCTTCGATAACAAGGTTAGTCTTCGTACGTGACTCAGCTTCTGCTTCGTATTGTTTGTGAAGGTCTTCTTGAGTAGTTCCTGTGATTTGGAAGTACATGTCAGGGTTGATCCCTTGGCGTTGCAAGTTTCCAAGGAATTCATTTACTGAACGGTGAACTTCTTCGTGGATCATTTCTTCTGGAAGTTCTACGATTTCAGCGTTTTCTACAGCTTTATCGATTGCTGCACCTTCAACGGCATCTTTGTATGCTTCTTCTTTCGCAGCAGTCAATTCTTTGCGGTATTTTTCTTTCAATTCGTCAAGAGTTTCCACTTCTTCGTCGATATCTTTTGCAAGTTCATCATCAAGAGCTGGAACTTCCTTAGCTTTTACTTCGTGGATAGTTGTTACGAATTTAGCTTCTTTACCTGCAAGGTCTTCTGCTTGGTAGTCTTCTGGGAATGTTACAACAACATCAACAGTTTCACCAGCTGAGTGTCCTACCAATTGGTCTTCAAAACCAGGGATGAATTGACCTGATCCAAGTCCAAGTGAGAAGTTTTCACCTTTTCCACCGTCAAATTCAACACCGTCGATAGAACCAACGAAGTCAATCACAACAGTGTCGCCATTTTCAGCAGCGCCTTCTTTGATAACCAATTCAGCCAAGTTGTTGCGTTCGCGTTCGATACGCTCTTCAACGTCAGCGTCAGTTACTTCTTTTTCTACATCTACTGATACTTCAAGGTTTTTGTAGTCGCCCAATTTTACTTCAGGTTTTGTCACGACTTCAGCTGTGATAACCCAGTCTTGACCTTTTTCCATTGAAGTCACATCGATTTTTGGTTGTGCAACGACTTCAAGACCAGCTTCTTTTACTGCAGCTTCATAAGCATTTGGCAAAAGAGCGTTCATTGCATCTTGATAAAGAGCTTCTTCACCAAATTTTTGGTCGAAGATAGGGCGTGGAAGGTGACCTTTACGGAAACCAGGAACGTTAAGAGTTTTCTTTACTGAGTTAAATACACGGTCCAATTCTGGTTTGATTTGGTCTTGAGAGATTGTGAAAGTCAAGACACCACGGTTTGTTTCTTTGTTTTCAAATGATACAGACATTCTGTCATTTCTCCTTAAAATTTTTAATACAGTCCATTATACCATATAATAGCGACTTTTTTCAAGTAATGAATGCGCTTTTCAATGATGCTAAAGGTACTTGCTTGCTTCCTTGATACTGAGTTCAGCCATTCTTTCCTTGTTTTTTTCGATGAAGCTTGCTACCCATTCCGGATTGGTTTTGGAGTAGTCTCTTAGGGCCCAGCCGATGGCTTTGTTGATAAAAAATTCTGTCTGGTCCAGATTGTTGAGCAGGACCTTTTCCATCAGTTGGACATTTGTCTTCTCTTTTCTTAACAACTGGTGGTCAATAGCAACTCGTCTCAGCCAGATATTGTCCGATAGGCTCCATTTTAAAATCACTTCTTCAAGTTTCGGATGGTTAGCCACCAAACTCCCAACTACTCTATCTAGAATATCTACTGTGTCCCACCAGGACTTGGTCACTACTAGACGCTCAAGCTTAGGCAAATCATCCTTCGTTAGATAAAACTGCATAGCTTTCAAATAGTTGGCGCCCACATATTGGTATTCTCTAGGTTCCTTTTCCCAGCAAATATCTACAAAATCCCAGTCAATAACTCTTGTTTTTTTCGCTTCTGGAAAATACTTTTTATAGAGGGCATTTCTTTCAGGACCTGCAATACCTAAAAAGGGAAATTGATGGCGCATATAGGCTTCCATTGGGCCTGCTTTCTCAGGGTCTTTTGCTGCTTCTAGCTCCTCAAGTAAATCTGCAAGACTCATCTAAAAGTCCTCCTGCCCGACCAAGTGGTGCTGGAAGGCATAGACCGCCGCCTGGGTGCGATCGCTGACCTCAAGTTTAGCAAGGATATTGGACACATGGGTCTTGACCGTCTTGAGAGAGATAAAGAGTTCATCTGCAATCCGCTGGTTTTCGTAGCCCTTGGCAATGAGTTGAAGTACGTCTCGCTCACGCGCAGTCAGCTCCTCATGAAGCTCCATATGATTACGGTGGTATTCAACCTTCTTGCTGACCTCTTGTTCAATGGCCAGCTCTCCAGCAGCCACCTTGCGGACAGCATGAAGCAGTTCGTCTGCACTAGAAGTCTTGAGCATATAACCTTTGGCACCCGCATTCAAGACCGGCATGATTTTTTCATTGTCCAAGTAAGAGGTCACAATCAAAATCTTGGCTTCGGGCCATTCTTTGAGGATGGCTAAGGTCGCGTCAATCCCATTCATCTCAGGCATGACGATATCCATGACAGTGACATCTGGACGCAGTTTCAAGGCCAACTCAATACCTTGAGCCCCATTGGCAGCCTCGCCCACAACTTCCACATCGTCTTGGAGATCAAAATAGCTTTTCAAGCCCAATCGAACCATTTCATGGTCATCTACCAGCAAAATTTTCATCTCTACTCCTTATAATTCCTTATCTAACAGGGGAATACGGATATCAACCGCCAGCCCTTGCTTTGGAGCTGTCAAAAGTTGAACCGTTCCTGCCATATCTTCGACTCGCTCCTTGATATTTCGCAGCCCATAACTCAAGTCGTCTAAACTCCCTAACTGGAAACCAATCCCATTATCCACCACCTTCAGCTGCACTTCAACATCTGTCTGATAGAGATAGACATCTAGGCAAGATGCCTGGGCATGGCGAAGGGTATTGCTGATCAATTCCTGCAAAATGCGAAAGATATGTTCTTCGATTTTCTTAGGCAATTTAGACACGTTTTGCTTGAGACTAACCTTGAGATCACTCTTGTCCTCAAGCTCTTTTAAGAGGATTTGAATCCCCTCAATCAAACTCTTCTCTTCCAATTCAACAGGTCGCAAATGTAGGAGCAAGACCCGCAAATCTTTCTGGGCTGTTTCGAGGATGGCTGCGACACTTTGCAACTGGGTCTGCATCTTTTCTCTATCCAGCTTCAAAGCCTGCTGGCTGACACCTGATAAAATCATATGGGCCGCAAACAACTCCTGACTAACTGTATCGTGCAGGTCACGTGCTATCCGCTTCCGTTCTTTCTCGATGATTGCTTCTTCCTTGACCAGGCCTTGATTTTCGGCCTTTTGAACAGCTTCTGTCAAGAGATTGAGCTTGCCAGATAAGGACTTGAAACTGGCATCCAAGTCGGGATCTGCAAAAGAAACCACCTCTTTTCCTGCTAACAAGCGTTTGAGATTAACCTGCATTTTTCTGCGAGAAATTTCTTCCATCACGCGCCAAAAGAGGACAAAAAAGAAGGTCATGGAAAGGCTAAAGACCAAGATCAAGAAGATGAGTTTCTCTGTTTTCTCGATATCCTGTAGCAAATAGGACCAATCAAGATTTAGAATATCAAGCAGACTATTAGCCAAAAAGAGAATAAAGAGGAGTGAAGTCAGGCCGATTAACAGATAAGATTGCTTTTTCATCCTCTGACCACCTCCACATCGCCAACCATAGTAGTTAGGAAAATCTTGACGCTCTTGTTACTCTTGAGATAGTCTCTGGTCTCCTGATGATAGTGTTCATTGCGGAGGGATCTCTTAGGTTGATGAAGGAAAGTAAGATCTCCATAAAGACAGTTAACACTGAGGCTGATTTCCACATCTACAGGTACGATAATCCTAGTCGTTCCGATCATCTTTCTAAGGATAATGACATTGTCATGATTGGTTAGGATAACTCTTTCTAGATGAATGGTGTCCTTACCCATGAGGCGAAAGAGGTTGATATCGTCAAACTGGCAGGTCTGGTGACTAGAGAAATGGTGGAGATTGCCAAACCAAGGATTGCGTTCATTTTTTACCGTCACCACCTCTTCAAATACCAAGTCCGTCTCCTCTTTTTCTTGGTTCATCATTGGATAAAGAAGAAAGAGACTGTAAATTACTGCCACAAAGATGGCTAAAATCACAAAGGGATTAAGCATGACGATGAAAAAGAAGAGTATGGTCGCCACAAGGAGGAAAACGTTGTTGCCCTCTTTACCAGTATAATAGCGGAGCAAGAGCAAAAAGAGGAATAGAATCAGCAGAAAACGCGAAAAATGCTCTGATACCATCAAAATCAGAGCTCCCGTCAACAGACAGGCTTCAATAAATAAAAAGATTTGAAATTTTTTCATAGATGCATCCTCTCCCTTCTATTTTATCACAATTCAAAAAAGTCACCTCGGTCTGAGGATGGAAAAAGGCGATGGGACAGAAATTGCTCTTAGAAGCTAGGTTTCATCAACTCACCACAGTTGACACAAGGCTACAAAAAAGGGCGGGATTCTTGTCCCGACCTCTCTACATCTGATCTTTTGCTTCTTTTAGTTTGCCATAAAGTATATAGTCTACTTTTTGCAGATCAGCTATGGTGGCACAGTTAAGGGCACACATGATCAAACGCAGATCGTCTTTCCAGCCTTGGACAATGCCAATCACCTCTTCGACGGAGTAGGTTTCAATCAACTCAAGAACGGTACGCGACAGTCCTACAGCCTTAGCTCCAAAGACCAGGCACTTAATCATATCAAGTGGGTTCCGAACACCTCCACTGACCAAAAGTTCGACCTTGTCTTTCCAGCCTTGGGCATTGAGAAGGGCTTGCATGGTGGACTGCCCCCATTGATTGAGGTAATCACGCTGACCACTGCGACGGTTTTCGATATAGGCAAAACTGGTACCACCACGACCTGACAGGTCAAAGGTTCGAACACCCAGTTCATAGGCTCTCTCGATGGTCTTGGCATCCATGCCAAAACCGACTTCTTTTAAAACAAGAGGAACAGGGATGCGCTGACTGTAATCTGCTAGATGCGATTGCCAGTTTCTAAACTTCCTTTCTCCCTCAGGCATGAGCAATTCCTGCATGACATTGACATGCACTTGCAAAAGCAAAGGATTCATCTCTTGCACAGTCTGAAGTCCTAACTCAAAAGGCTTGTCCAAGCCAATATTGGTTCCAAGGAGGAGCTTTGGATGACTAGATTTGACAGAAAAAGAGTCATCTGTTGGATCCTTGAGGGCTGCACTATAAGAACCCGTCACAAACAAAATCCCACAGGCTTCTGCCACCTGAGCCAGCTTTTGATTGATTTCTCTCCCCTTTTCGCTCCCACCTGTCATGGCATTGATATAAAAAGGAAAGTCCCATTTTCGACCAGCAAACTCAGTAGACAAATCAATCTCAGCCAGGTCATAAAGAGGCAGGGAAGAATGAATCAACTCTACCTCATCAAAGCTATTATAGGAACTTTTCTGCTCAAGGGCATAGCGGATATGCTCATCCTTACGATTTGTCGTCATGTCCTATCCTTTCTTGGTATAAGAGCTCAATCCCCAGATCGGCCCAGCGATTTTTTATGGTTTCAGTTGATTGCTCATCAAAACTCAAGGCAATGCCACAGTCACCACCACCAGCGCCACTACTTTTGGCAACAGCCAGCAAATCTTGACTGGCTTCTTTCAACTGTCTCAGCGAAGGTGTGTATATATCTAGGCTCAAGCCTTCTAAAAGCTGACTGGCTTTTTCTAGCTGCTCGATAATTTTTTCTGCATTCCCCTGCTCCAGGGCTTCTACCAAAGCAGATACCGTTGCTTTTGAGGAACTTAAAAAATTCTGGCCTATGTTTTGCTTGATTTGCTGAACCATTTGACTCGATACGGCCACTTGCTTGGTCCATCCCACTAGGAAATCACATTCTAGGGCAGGTTGTACGTGTGAGATAGAAAAGCCCCAGTCACGCTCCAAAACCGTCGCCAAGCTTTCTTCTTCCAACCAAGCAGCTACCTTCTTTCGATCAAAAGACTGGTAGAGAACCAAATCTTCTGCCACAATACAGGCAAGATCTCCCATAGAACCATTGTCGCCACGCTTGAGCAAGACCGCGCTAGCCAGCTTGAACAAAAGTTCCGGATCAACCGTAATATCATATAGAGCCAGCAGGGCCTTGATAACCAAGACAACGACGCTACCACTAGAACCCAGACCAAACTTTTTGCCTTCTCGTTCCATTTTACCACGGATTTCCAAAGAAAAAGGTCTTAGCTCCTGACCTCGATAAGCCAGGAAATCTTCCACTAGAGCAATCGTTTCTTGAATCAAGCTGTAGTCAGGATTTGGCGTCAAGTCCACTGCGAAATCAAACATGTCTGAGTAGATACGATAGTTCTCAGAAAAAGCAATCTCAGCCTTCATATAGATGGGGATGGCCTTTATCAAAGCTAACTGTCCTGGCTCTAGAATAGCATATTCACCTGCCCAATAGAGTTTCCCGCAAGTTTTAACAGCTATCATCTTGACTCAAATCCTTTGTTTTTGACACAATCAAGCGGTAACGTTGACCGAAGATTTCTGACAAATGCTCCAAGTCTTCTTCTTGACAGAGGACCTTGACATTGGGACCAGCATCCATAGTAAAGTAGCAGGCTTCTCCTTTCTCACGAAGTTGACGGACAAAGTCCATCGCTTCATAAGTTGCATCCGTCAGATAAGAAAAGGCTGGCGATGCTGTTTTGGTCGTAGCGTGCATAGCTAGGGCATTTTTCTCCGTTAATTCCCCAACCTTAGCAAAATCATTCTCTTTGAGATAAACCAGCATATCCTGATAATCCTTCTCAGACTGGCGAACCCAATCATCAAAGGTCGTCGAGGTTTCCACACAGAGTTTCATTCCATCACGGCTAGAGATTGGTTTTTTCTTATCCTCCAGCACCAACATAATCATAGCTAGTTTCAAGTCTGTTTCTACAGGGTAAATCTCTCCACTATCCTTGTCCCAGGCACCTAGCGGTCCATAAAAACTGCGGGAGGAAGAACCTGAGGCAAACTTAGCTTCCTGCGCCAACTGACTTCTATCCAATCCAAGCTGGAAATAAGCATTGCATGCCTTGACCAAGGCGGACAAACCACTAGAACTGGATGACAAGCCAGCCGCAGTCGGCATGTTGTTTTGGGTATCGATACGGACAAATCCCTCACCTTCTGGACGGTAACAGTTGATGATTTTGCTCATCTTTGCATGCTCAGTCTCACTCTGAAGCTGACCATTGATATAAAAGGCATCCGCCGTCGCATGGGCTGGCAGAGGCGACAAGGTCGTCTCTGTGTACATATTTTCCAAAGTCAAAGAAATACTGCTGGTCGCAGGAACCATCTCTTTTTCTTTTTTCTTTCCCCAATATTTGATAATGGCAATATTTGCGTAGGAACGTACTGTTACAGGCTTTCGATCCATGTCTGAACAGCTCCTTTCTCTTCTAATCGTTTTGCTAGTTCTTGCGCTTGGTCCAGATTGGCTACCAAGGCGATAATACAGCCTCCTAGTCCACCACCACTCATCTTGGAACCTAGAGCACGATGGCTCAGAGCCGTTTCAACGAGGGAGTCTGCCTCAGGGCTGCTGACACCAATTTCTTTTAAATGTAAATGCGCTTGACTGAGGATTTGTCCCAGTCTTTCAGCATCTTTTCGTCTAATCGCATCCTCTGCCTGCTGGGTCAATTCTCCCAAGGCATGCAAAAACGGTAGGGCATCCTTGCCCTTACTTTGAACTACTTGGATTGCTTCACGAGTGTGACCATACACGCCTGTATCTGCAATGACTAAATAGGCGGATAGAACCATCTCAAGCTCTGTAAATCCTACGTTCTTGATAAAGCGAATAGGCTTGTCGCTGAGACAGGTCTTAGCATCCAAACCACTCGGATTCATATGGGCAATCATCTCAGCCCGATTGACCAGGATTTCCAATACATCATGAGGCAGGTCGGCTTGGTAGTAGTCAAATACCGCACGAATAGCTGCTATGCTGATAGCAGCTGACGAACCCATTCCCCGTTTTTCAGGGATAGCCGAGTCAATCACACATCGAATGCAGGCTTCTTTGATATCCAAATACTCCAGCGAAGCATAAACTGCCATGGACAAGGTATCCTCCTCATAAAGACGCCACGGGCTTTCAGCAGGGACCACCTTACAAGTCACTTCCACCTCTATGAGAGGCAGAGAAATAGCAGGATAGCCGTATACAACAGCGTGCTCTCCTATTAAAATAATCTTACTATGTGCCTGACCGACACCAACTTTTTTTGTCATGTTTTCCTTTAACCAGACGGAAAGACCGTCTCATTTCATACAGTAGTATTTTCTCCTATCTATTTTATTATATTTTCACAAAAAAAGCGATTGTTTCCTTCACAATCGCCTCTTTCATTATTGAACCCATTCGCCATTATAGTCGACAGAATAGCCTTCTACAGTCGTATTCACTGCTAAGGCACCTGAACTATAAGCGTAGTACCATTTGCCATTAACCTGGAACCAGCCTGTCTTCATATCGCCATTACTTGCGTTTAGATAATACCAAGTCGAGCCTTCCTGATACCAGCCAGTCGCCATAGATCCTGATGAACGGAGGTAGTACCACTTGTTCCCAAGGTATTGCCAGCCCGTTTTCATATCACCATTTTCAGCATCTAAATAGTACCAAGTTGAGCCTTCCTGATACCAACCAGTTGCCATGGCTCCTGATGAACGGAGATAGTACCATTTATTACCAAGATGTTGCCAACCTGTTTGCATGATGCCAGTTGTTGGATCTAAGTAGTACCACGGAGCAGGTTTGCTTCTATCAATACCAAAAGTAACATGGAAATCTTGAGTCCAACCCTTAGCAACTTCACCAATTGGTAGTGGATAGTAAGAATCATCACCAGAACTTCCTAGCTTATTTAAATAATACCAATTACCGTCTTCATAAATCCAACCTGTCTTTACAGCATAACCATTATCAAAATAATAAGTTCTCTTTTCAGGAGATGGAGTATATTGTTCACCATATACTTTTCCTGTATTTTCAGATGTTTTTGCCTCTAGTACTTGTTTATCTGTTTGTTCTAGCAAAGCTCCATCTGAGCTAAAATAATACCATTTTTGTTGGAGTCCAATTTCATTAATTGGTTGGTTATCTAATAAATTATCACGATAACCTGTTCCAGGAATTTCTAAGTATTGCCATCCAACTACCATTTCTCCTTTATCACCAAAATAGTAAGTTTTACCGTCTATTTTATGCCAATAGATTGCTTTATGATCATCTTTTACATAATATTTTCTATTATCCTTATCAACAAACTGTCCACCCGTGGTATCTGCAGATACAGTATTTGTCGCTAGCAAACCAAAGAAAAATATTGCTAGTGCGACTTGCATCATTTTTTTCAAAAGCTTCATTTGTATCTCCTCCAACATTAAATCCACTCACCAGATGAAGCAAAGTTATAAACTTTACCATCGATAGTTTGGCTACCTGTAACCATTGCTCCAGAGGAATTGAGATAATACCAGTTTCCATTTACTTTTGTCCAACCTGTCTTCATATCTCCATTACTTGCATTTAGGTAGTACCAAGTTGAACCATCTTTCACCCAACCAGTTGCCATGGCTCCTGATGAACGAAGGTAGTACCACTTGTTACCAAGATATTGCCAACCTGTTTTCATATCGCCATTTTCAGCATCTAAATAGTACCAAGTTGAGCCTTCCTGATACCAGCCAGTTGTCATAGCTCCTGATGAACGGAGGTAGTACCACTTATTGCCAATTTGCTTCCAACCAGTTTGCATGATACCAGTTTCTGGATCTAGATAGTACCAAGCTGAACCATCGTTTATCCAACCTGCACGTCTTTCGCCACCAATATAGTTTTCTCCATTAATTTCCGTTTTAGCTAAATAATACCAATTAGACTGGTCATAAAGCCAACCTGTCTTTAAAGAATGATTTTGATTAAAGTAATAGTTCGTGTAAAAACTCTTCTCTTCTTTATCTTCCGGATTTGTACGTTTTTCACCATACTTTCTTCCAACACTGTCTTTAGTTTTAATTTCTAATGCTTTCCAACCAACAAACTCTTGTAGCACTCCATTTTTGTCAAAGTAGTACCACTCTGACTTTGGAAAACCTTCTAATCTGATACCATTTGGGTAAGGACCAATCGTAACCCCTTTGTGTGGAGCAGGTATATACTGCCAGCCGACAACCATCTCTCCAGATAAAGGATCAAAATAATAGTACTTCCCATCAATCACTCGCCAGTAGGTTTCTTTGAGGTCCCCCTTTTTATAGTAGGTTCTACCATTTTCTTGGACAAATTGCCAGCCTTCTGAATCAGTATCATCCGCAAAGACGGTGCTTGTCGCTAACAAAGCAAAGAAAAAGACTGCTAATACGATTTGCATCATTTTTTTTACTATTTTCATTAGACGTATCCTCCATAACTGATTGTAGCAAAGACGTTTCTGTATGTCAATATATAGAAACTTCTCAAAAAAAGCAGTTACAAAACTGCAACTGCTTTTCTATTCTTGCATGGTGTACCCAACACCACGCACGGTTTTAATGTAGCTTTTTTGACCTTTTACATCAAGCTTGCTACGTAGATAACGGATATAAACATCCACGATATTAGTTTCTGTCGCACTTTCGTACTTCCAAACACTTTCCAACAACTGCTCACGAGTCAAGACCTTCTTGCTTCCCATGAGAGTGGCCAAAAGGTCATACTCACGGCGCGTCAGAGCAATCATCTCCTCGCCACGATAAACGGTATGATGTTCTACATCCATACGCAAATTGCGGTAAGACGTTGGGACCTTCATCTGACTACAGTGTTGGTCGATAAAGTCCCGACCTCGGAAAATCGCTGAAATACGAGCCACCAGCTGATCAATAATCACTGGCTTATAGATGTAAGAAACGGCGAAGCGCTGGATTGTCTCAATCTGGTCTTGCAATTCTTCGCGATGGTCCAAGACCATAATCACTGAGGCAGGTTTTGTCCGACTCAGCCTCTCTGCAAAATCCTGGGCCGTCATATTCCCCAGACGAGCATTCAGTAAAATCAAGTCATAATCTGTCTGGAGAGCCATGGAGAGGGCTTTTTGCCCCTCCTCGACCAGATCAACACGGTATTGCTCTTTTTGGAGTTCCAGACTGAGAAAATGAGCGAGATTTCGTTCTTTCTCAAGTAATAAAATCCGTTTCCCCATGGCAGACCTACTTATTTTTCGTCATACCAAGAGTAGTGGAATGTTCCTTCTTTGTCTTTACGTTGGTAAGTGTGGGCACCAAAGTAGTCACGTTGCGCTTGGATCAAGTTAGCTGGAAGGTCTGCTGAACGGTAGCTATCAAAGTAAGTAATAGCTGCTGAGAAAGTTGGCACTGGTACACCAGCTTGAACAGCAAGAGCTACGATATCGCGCACTGCTTGTTGGTACTTGGCAGTAACATCCAAGAAGTACTCATCCAAGAGAAGGTTAGCAAGATCAGCATCGCGGTTGTAGGCATCTGTGATCTTTTGCAAGAAACGAGAACGGATGATACAGCCATCACGCCAGATAGAGGCGATGTCCGCAAATGGCAAGTTCCAGTTGTTTTCTTTAGAAGCTACACGCAATTGAGCAAAACCTTGTGCGTATGAAATGATTTTTGAGAAGTAAAGGGCTTGACGGATCTTTTCGATCAACTCAGCTTTGTCACCTTCAAATTTGAAATCAGCTGGTTTTGGAAGGACCTTGCTAGCATGTACACGCTCTTCTTTGTATGTGGAGATGTAGCGGGCAAATACTGACTCAGTAATCAGTGACAATGGCACACCAAGGTCAAGAGCTGATTGGCTAGTCCATTTACCAGTTCCTTTGTTTCCTGCAGCATCCAGGATGTAGTCTACGATTGGTCCATCTTGACCTTCATCGTCTTTACGGCTCAAGATATCAGCTGTGATTTCGATCAAGTAGCTGTCCAACTCTCCCTTGTTCCACTCAGTAAAGATTTCAGCCATGTCTTCTGCAGAAAGGCCAAGCAAGTGTTGCATCAAGTCATAGCTTTCTGCGATCAATTGCATATCACCATACTCGATACCGTTGTGGACCATCTTCACATAGTGACCAGCTCCATCAGGACCGATGTAAGTCACACATGGTTTTCCATCTTCTGGTGCTTTTGCAGAGATTTCTTCAAGAACATCAGCTACCAATTCGTAGGCTTCTTTTTGTCCACCAGGCATGATAGAAGGACCTTCAAGGGCACCCTTTTCACCACCAGAAACACCTGTACCGATAAAGTTGATCCCTGAGTTTGCTAGTTCTTCATTACGACGGATAGTATCTTTGTAGAAAGTGTTTCCTCCATCGATCAAGATATCACCCTTGTCAAGGTGGGGAAGAAGAGCTTGGATAGTTGCGTCTGTACCAGGTCCTGCTTGAACCATCAGCATGATACGACGAGGTTTTTCGATTGAGTTTACAAAGCTTTCCACGTCATAGCTTGGCACAAAGTTCTTTTCAGGATGGCAAGCAATTACGTCTTCTGTTTTTTCTTTACTACGGTTGTAAATGGCAACTGTATAACCACGAGATTCGATATTTAGGGCAAGGTTACGACCCATTACGGCCATACCAACGACACCAAAGTTAGCTTTTGTCATGTGACACTCCTCTTGTTTAATATGTTTTATTTTATCATTTTTACCTATGAAAGGAAAGAATTTTGTAACGGAGTCCTAGTAGTCCAAGTCATCTGCATGACCAGAACCATTCCCTACAAAGTAACCTGTCTTACAGTTGAGGGTGAAGAGATAGGTTCCATCTGGTTTATAGAGGTTGTAATAACCATTTCCGTTTACGATATTGACACGTTCTAGGATATATTGATTCCCAGTGATATAGCCACGAGCACGTGATGTTGCTAGGACTTGTTCCAATACACCATCCGCAAAGGTCCAAGCAGGGTTGTTGCTATCATCTACAGCTGATTGGTTGTACGGTACACGACTAGCACTTCTTTGAAGATTAACCCCATCGCCAGACAAACCACCATTTGTGTCTCTAGCTGGTGCCGTAGTGCTGGTTGAAGGTGTCGTACCGCTTGCATTGCTTTCTGTAGCTGAACTTGAGCTTGCTTGACTCGTGCTAGAGCTTGAACTTGAGCTGGAAGCACTGGTTTGTTGGCTCTTGCCAAGACTAATGGCCTTATCCAAGAGTTTGTCTAGTTCTGTGTTGCCTGTCTTAATTTCTGTAAATTTAGCGTCCGCTTTGGCTTTCGCATTGGTATCCAAGACACCGTCCGTAATAGCTGGGCTTTCAAAGAGGGCATTAACATCTTGAATGGCCTTGATTTGAGTTGCTAGGCTATCATATCTTGACTTAGCTAGTGTATAATCACGGCTACCTTCTAACTTATCTAGCAAGGTTTTCAGTTGGCTCAATTTATCAAACTGGCTGTTTTTCAGAGCAGTCTTATTAGCATCTGTATAGAAAGTATCATAGAGATCATTGAAGTCTTTCAAAGCTGTTTGTGTCCCTTGATCATCCGAAGAGGCTGATTGAGAAGACTGGATTTCTTGGTTTGAACGAGATACTTGACGGTAGACATAATATGTTCCAGCAAGCACAAGGATTGCAGCTACTACCGAAGCAATGATGATGACACCTTTCTTCTTAGAGCCTGTTTCAGGTTCTGTTTGAGCCGAACGTGATAGAGGTGTATAGGTCTCCTCTTCTTGTTCCTCATTTATTTGCTTGGGCTCTGTTTCTGTTAAAACGAGAGGCTCTATTTCAGCATTTTCTTCATCTTGAAGTGGTGGAACAAACTGAGTAGTCTCTTCATTTTCTATCTCTTCAATAGATTCCTCAGCAACCAGGTCTGAATCGTCTACCTGATCAGAAGATTCACTTGATTCACGAACTTCTTGGATCATTTCCTCTAGGTTTTGAGTAGAAGTCAGTTCTTCTTTTTTAAACTGACGAGTTTCAAACTTGTCAGCTTCAATCTCTTCACGGTGTTGTTTGATGTATTTGTCTAAGATACTGTCCTCAGGCAATACTCCAGCCTCCACCTCTTCATTCTTACGAATGACTTGACCAACAGTCAAGTCTTTTGCTTCGTCAAAGTCGAATTGTGGTTCTTGATGTCCTTTTTTATGACGATCACGTCTTTTCTTACTCATGAGTTCACCTTTCTATTTTACCTCTTGGCGTTTGACACGCTGACCAAAGTATTGATACAAATCCACTTTTAAGGTCCCATTATAGAGTTTTCGTTTTTTATCAGCTGGACTTCCGTACTTACTTTCAAAAGCTTCGTCACTTGTCAGGATAAACTTACTCCACGTTTTCAGTGGTGCAAAGACCTGTCCCATCTCAGCATAGAGCTTGGTAACTCCTGCATCATCAGACAAACGTTCCCCATATGGTGGATTGGAAATGATAACGCCATTAATCTTGTCTGTGCGTAAGTCCTGCACCCTCATTTGCTTAAAGGTGATATCACCTGCGACACCTGCTGCTTGAGCATTTGCCTTGGCAATTTCCACCATGCGAGCATCGATATCACAGCCCATAATGTCCAGCTCAAGTTCACGATCCATTTTCTTAGCCGCCTCTGTGCGAACCTCCTGGATTAGCCGATCGCTGACCCAGTTCCATTCTTCAAAAGCAAAGGAACGGCGAAGTCCTGGAGCCATCTTTCTAGCAATCATAGCCGCCTCGATACAGAAAGTTCCTGAACCACAGGTCGGATCAATCAAGGGCTTGTCTGGATACCAATTAGATAGTTGTAAAATGGCCGCCGCCATATTTTCCTTGATTGGCGCTCCACCCTTTTCCGTACGATAACCACGTTTAAAGAGACTGGATCCTGTCGTGTCAATCATGACAGTTGCCACATCTTTCAGGATAGATACCTCGATCTTAAACTCGGGACCAGTCTCCATCAAGGGAACTCCTTCTGGGCGGGCATAGTGTTTTTGTAATTTCTTCACAACAGCCTTCTTGGAAATAGCCTGAACACTAGGCTCGTTGTGGAGTTTAGACTTCACACATTTTGCCTTTGATATCGGGAAACGTGCTCCTAGCGGGAGATAGTTTTCCCAATCTAGAGCAAAAACACCTTGAAAAAGCTCTTCAAAAGTCTTAGCAGGAAAACTTCCGACTACAATCTTGATGCGATCCGCTGCACGAAGCCAAAGATTGGTCTCGATGATTGCCTTCACATCTCCTTGAAAGCGGACACGCCCATTTTCAACCTGGCAATCATAACCAAGGTCTCGCACCTCACGTCCAACGACAGCCTCAAGACCCGCCGCAGCAGTTGCGATTATATTAAATTGTTCTTTCATTTCTAGTCTTGCAAGACCTTTCTCTTGTTCACTTTAAAAAATGAGGTTGAGAAAGATTTCTCAGCCCCAACCTATATGCAATTTTCTATAAGCCATGTTTTGTTCCAGAAGTGACTAGGACCACTTCCTTCGATAATCATCTGTCTACCGCTAACAGCATAAATCTGCTAGCAGTCAGAGTACTACGTTCGTTTCCGTGCACTCCATGCCCCGACCAAAATTTGGGTTGCTAGCTTGAGGGGTTTACCGCGTTCCACTCTCTCTGTTTCCAGAAAGACTCCGTCACTGTGGCACTTTCAAGCCTATTCTGACCTATCCGAAGACTTAGCCATTTCGACTGCCGTAACGATTTCTCGTCCCTAGGCTTATGGATTCGCCTAGCACAAACACTACAGGCATCACAGCCTGTGCTAGCATGGACTTTCCTCATGAAAAGAGAAACTCTTCACGCGATTATCCAAAAATTGCACTCATTCCTTAGTCAATTATAAATCTTGGTTGTCTAAGATTTGCTTACCAAATACTTCTTTTTCGAGACGATTTAAGCGTTTCAAAATATCAAAGTTTGTCATTGAAGTAGAAGCTGTTACTTCAATAGAATCTGGTTGAGTTGGCGCTACCTGTGGTTTATGAGATAATTCTTCCTTCAAATCAGCAATCTCTTGACGAAGGGATTTGACCAAAGCTGCGTAGGTTTCATAATCCTTAATCACATCGTCTAGGAATTCATCTACCTCTGCTTTGCTGTATCCACGTACTTCACGTCCAAATTCTTGTTCAAAAATATCTTTCGCTGAAAATATAATACTTGCCATGTCTCTCTCCATTCTGGGTTGCTAGTATTATTATATAAAAAAAGACAAGTAAAAATCAAGGTCAAAGGCTTACTTTTCAGAAAAATTTTCTACTATTTCATTCAAGTCCTCAAATGTTAATCTTCTTGTAACATAGTCCGCTTGATTTTTCATCATTTGGTAAAAATATCGTAACTTGGTTTCGTTTTCTTCGTCGTAAAAAAGGTAACAAGTATCTGTATTTTCCAGCAGAAATTTCTGATAATCGCGTAATTGTCCCTTGTGCTCATATTGTGGATAGGCGTATTTGACAAAATCAACTAGCTTGAACTCACTCAATTTCGCTTGATTTGCTTCATTCCAATTACTGCCATGGGTTTCAAAATCAAAAATGGTCGCCAGCTGAAATCCATAGTCTGCTTTCATGTCTTTCGCTACCTGAAGCGCCCAGTACTCAAAGCCCAAAGTCCCTGTAAAGACAAGCCAGGTCACCCCATCCTCTGCTAGACGTTCCAGGTCTCTCCGAATGGCTGTTTTGATAATATCAACGCGAATATCCTTGTCGTTAAAGAGGCCAAGGTCGAAGGCTGAATAGCCTAAAATCAAGGCTGATGTCATTTTTAACCCTTTCTTTGTAAATTTATGATATAATAGAGTGATGTTATTGTACCAATAAGGAGAATTATGGTCAACTATCCACATAAAATTTCATCTCAAAAGAGACAAGCACCCCTGTCACAAACTAAAAATTTCGCAAATCGGGGAATGTCTTTTGAAAAGATGATCAATGCTACGAACGACTACTATTTGTCGCATGGGTTAGCTGTTATTCACAAGAAACCGACTCCCATCCAAATCGTACGTGTCGACTATCCCCAACGAAGTCGTGCAAAGATTGTTGAAGCCTACTTTAGACAAGCCTCAACTACTGACTATTCAGGGGTTTATGATGGATACTACATCGACTTTGAAGCAAAGGAAACCAGGCAAAAACATGCGATTCCGATGAAGAATTTTCATCTTCATCAGATCCAGCATATGGAACAAGTCCTTGCCCAGCAAGGAATCTGCTTTGTACTCCTTCACTTTTCTTCTCAGCAAGAAACCTACTTATTGCCGGCTATTGACCTCATCCGTTTCTATCATCTAGATAAGGGACAGAAGTCAATGCCACTTGGATATATTCGAGAAAATGGATATAGGATTGAGCCTGGTGCTTTTCCTCAAATTCCCTACCTCGACATTATCAAAGAACATTTACTAGGTGGTAAAACAAGATGAACAAACAAACTTTTCTGCGAATAGCTAAGTATGTCAGCATCAGTCTCTTAACTGTATTTATCGCAGCTGTAATGCTTGGTGGAGGTCTCTTCCTCTACTATGTTAGCAAGGCTCCCGAACTTTCTGAAAGTAAACTAGTTGCTACAACGTCAAGTAAGATCTATGATAGCAATGACGAGCTTATCGCTGATCTTGGATCGGAACGTCGGGTCAATGCCCAAGCAAACGAAATACCGACCGATTTGGTCAACGCTATTGTTTCGATTGAGGACCATCGCTTCTTTAATCACCGAGGAATCGATACTATCCGTATCCTAGGTGCTACCCTCCGAAACCTTCGTGGTGGTGGAGGTCTGCAAGGAGCTTCAACCTTGACACAGCAGTTGATTAAATTAACTTACTTCTCTACGTCAACTTCTGATCAAACCCTTTCTCGTAAGGCCCAGGAAGCTTGGTTAGCCGTTCAGCTAGAACAAAAAGCGACTAAGCAAGAGATCTTGACCTACTACATCAACAAGGTTTACATGTCAAACGGTAACTACGGAATGCAGACAGCTGCCCAAAGTTACTATGGCAAGGATCTCAAAGATTTAAGCATTCCTCAATTAGCTCTCCTTGCTGGTATGCCTCAAGCTCCAAACCAGTATGACCCTTACTCGCATCCAGAAGCTGCTCAAGAACGTCGTAATCTCGTCCTCTCTGAGATGAAGGGGCAAGGTTACATTTCAGCTGAGCAATATGAAAAAGCGATTAATACTCCGATTACAGATGGACTTCAAAGTCTAAAATCGGCTAATAGTTATCCTCCATACATGGACAACTATCTCAAAGAGGTAATTGATCAAGTCGAACAAGAAACAGGCTACAACCTCTTAACGACTGGTATGGACGTCTACACCAACGTTGATCCTAAAGTTCAACAACATCTCTGGGATATCTACAATACCGACGAGTATGTCAACTATCCTGATGATGAAATGCAAGTAGCTTCAACGATTGTGGATGTGACAAACGGGAAAGTTATTGCTCAGTTAGGTTCTCGTCACCAATCAAGCAATGTTTCCTTCGGAATCAACCAAGCTGTTGAAACCAACCGTGACTGGGGTTCTACCATGAAGCCAATCACAGACTATGCTCCTGCCTTAGAGTATGACATCTACGACTCAACTGCTTCGATTGTACATGATGTTCCTTACAACTATCCTGGAACAGATACCCCTGTTTACAACTGGGATAGAAGTTATTTTGGAAATATCACCATCCAATATGCGCTCCAACAATCACGGAACGTTACTGCTGTAGAAACCTTGAACAAAGTCGGTTTGGATAGAGCCAAGACCTTCCTAAATGGAATCGGTATTGACTATCCAGATATGCACTATGCCAACGCAATTTCAAGTAATACAACTGAGTCAAACAAAAAGTACGGAGCAAGTAGTGAGAAAATGGCTGCTGCTTACGCTGCTTTTGCTAACGGTGGTATCTACCATAAACCAATGTATATCAACAAGATTGTATTTAGTGATGGTAGTTCAAAAGAATACGCTGATCCTGGTACTCGTGCCATGAAAGAGACGACCGCCTATATGATGACAGAAATGATGAAGACTGTCTTGGCATACGGAACGGGTCGTGGTGCTTATCTCCCTTGGCTACCTCAAGCTGGTAAGACTGGTACATCAAACTATACAGACGATGAAATTGAAAACTACATCAAAAACACTGGTTATGTAGCCCCAGACGAAATGTTTGTTGGTTATACTCGCAAATATTCAATGGCTGTATGGACAGGTTACTCAAACCGCCTTACTCCTATCGTTGGTGATGGCTTCTATGTTGCAGCTAAGGTTTACCGTTCAATGATGACTTATCTGTCTGAGGATAACAACCCTGGCGACTGGACTATGCCAGAAGGCCTCTATCGAAGTGGTGAGTTCGTCTTTAAAAACGGTGCTCGTTCTGCATGGACTGCTCCTGCTCCGCAACAGGCCCCAACACCAGAAAGTTCGAGCTCGACATCAGAAAGTTCAACTTCACAGTCAAGCTCAACTACTCCAAGCACGAATAATAGTGCAAACAATAATACCAATAACCAGCAACCAAATACAACGCCTGGTCAACAAAACCAGAACTAAAATCAGAATCCTCAACCAGCACAACCATAACATTTATCACCCGGATTTTTCTGGGTGATTTTTTCATAGCACTATTGCATTTATGTGCTTAACAAAAGCCTGAGAAGATGTCTTCTCAGGCTTTTTCTGTACTATAAACCTCATTGGGAAAGATAGGGAACGGATTTCGTAATCTTGTTAAGAGGTTTTACTAAATACTAGTCTTTCTTTGTTTTTGCTACAAAGAGAGCAGATAGGGCTAGGCTAACACCTGCTAGGAAGAGGGCTGTGTCAGATTGACTCTCACCTGTTGCTGGCAAGCTTTGTTCAGCTGTTTCTCGCTTCGTCACTTCTTGTTTTAGTTCCGGTGCCGGTGCCTTACCTTCATCTGAAGCAAGTGGGCTAAGTTTAAACTCAGGTTTTTCTACTGTTGGAGCTGCTTGGTCGCCTACTGTCGATAATGGACCTGTGTATTCTGGAAGCTCATGTACCAGTGCCATAACAGCATTGACACCGCCCTTGAACTCAGGTTTCTCTACTGTTGGAGCTACTTGGTCGCCTACTGTTGCTAATGCGCCTGTGTACTCTGGAAGCTCATGTACCAAGGCTTCAACTGCATTGACACCACCCTTGAACTCAGGTTTCTCTACTGTTGGAGCAGCTTGGTCACCTACTGTTGCTACTGGGTCTGTGTACTCTGGAAGTTCATGTACTAGGGCTTCAACTGCATTGACACCACCTGTGAATTCAGGAACCTCAAGAACGGGTGCAGGCTCTTCGCCCTTACTTGACTGAACAGGTTCTTCTGTTAATTCTTGATGGAAGCTTGCCAATTCATAAAACTCAGCCTTGCCGCCTTCCCAGACTAATTTGACGTCTAGAAGAGAGCCGCCATTTCGGATAGCAAAAGTTTGGAGACTAGATGTAATGGCACCGAGGTCTGTCCAACTGTCTTGACCATCCTTGAGTGTTCTAGCAAGAATATGTGCTTTCGCTCCTTCAGGAAGACTGGAAACGAGACGAAGGTGGTTAGCATTGGTCGGCTCAGACAAGTGATACACCAACTCGCCCTTGTCTTTTTCAGACTTGTAGCTGGTCAAGACTTTTCCGTCTACAAGATTATTGTAGAAGTTGCCTTGGCTTTCTCCACCGTTTCCTTCTACTGTTGGATCATTGATTGGTTTGACAAATTCACCATCGTTGATGACCAATTCTGTAAAGCCTACAAAACGGGCATCATAATCTGCTGTATAGAGGACACGGAGATAGTTAGCTTTAACTGGTGTCGTCAATTCACCCTCGATATAGCGATTTCCTGGCATCTTAGAATCATGTGTCCAACCATCTGTCAATGAATCATCGTGTTGGCTATTGGCCACACCATCTCCTACTGTCACGACATCTGTCCAAGTTTTACCGTCTTGGCTGACTTGGATCTTACCATCACGAAGGTAGTTTTGCGTTCCGTCTTGGATGTAAGCTCTAATCTTCTTGATGGTGCGTTCGCTGCCAAGTTTCAAGGTCACATGGCCATCTTTATGGGCATAGTCTGAAAACTCAACGAAGTTGTTGTAAACACCGTCAAACAGTTGATCTAGGTTGTTCAGTTTACGAACATCATTGCTTCCGTATGTTGGATGAATGCCCATTGTTGTAGATTCTAGTTTGGTTGGTTGCACTTCTTTGGTTGTCACAAGAAGAGAAGTGGCTGTCACAGCTTGTTCCTGATCTGTTTTATTGACCAGACGCACATAACGTACTAAGTGGCTTGCTGCAGATCTATCAGTCAACTGGCTAGCTGGCATCCATTCTTGCGCATTTGCAGAGTACTCAAGACTAAGAGCTGGGTTGGCCTGACCTTTGAGCTGGATGCTCTTGATTTGATGGATACGGTCAAGCTTCATACCTAGATAGCTATGAGCAGGGAGTTTGGTTCCAGCTGGAATTTGAAGTTCATAATGTCCCAAGCTATCCACTACCGGCGTTTCCTTCAAGGCATCAACGTTGGTGTCCGTTAACTCACTGTTTCCAGAGCGTGTCTCAACAGAGAAGTCTTGGATACGCCACCAGAGGTCGAGGGCCTTGGTATTGCGTACTCGGATGTAGCGAGCATTGATTGCTCTAGTCACTTCCTTGGTTTGCTCACCTGATAGGCGATCCAACTCTTGCCATGCAGTTCCATCTGTAGAGTACTCAAGTACACCTGCGGCAAGCTTATCACCCGTTCCTTGGCGAAGTCGTACTTTAGTGACTGACTTGACTTCACCGAGGTCAAGTTGTGCCCAGGCATCTACTGGAGTTGTATTGCTACCGTCAGCATTTGCCATCATGGCTTCTGTATTGTCCTTGCCATCAGTGATTTGACGGGCTGAGGTATTTAGTTTATAAACTAGATTTGAGCTTAGACTAACTGTCGTTGCTTGTTGGCTACGAGCTTTTTCAACTGGACGGTTGACTGCAATTTCCTGAACTGCAAACCAAGTGTTCTCGCGGTCTGCTGTCGCAATCATGCGAACTGCCTTGGCCTTGATAGTGAGATTTTCAAACTTAAGCAGGGATTCATTTCCGACATAGCTTGGCTCTTTCAAGGTTATCCAGTTATCGTTTTCATCTTGATACTGCACTTCTGCCTTACTAAAGGTATCACGTGGATTTGCCTGCGTTCCCATAGCAAAGGTCAAGGTTTGAATCGCTACTGGTTTGTTGAACTTCATACCAATATAATCACCTGTCTTGATGCTATTTGGTGATTTAATAATCGCATGAGTTGCCAAATCGCCATCCGTTACTTCTGCCAAGCCACCCTCTACACCTGTTCGATTGGTAATAAAGGTACTGATGATTTGGTCTGGATGCAAGACTTTTTGAACTTCAGACGCTAGAACTTCTTTCAAGGATAGGATAAATGGACGAATATGTTGAACACCCAATTCAGCTTTTTCCATATGGTCTACATAATGGAAGGTGTGAGTTTGAGACTGTTCGTACAATTTCAAACCTTTATAGTAGCTATCCCAAAGTTTTGCTGCATCGTTTGTAGCCATGGCTTCAGTTCCTGTAAGGAAGGCATCGAGGGCATTCATTTGGTCGATTGCATTATCCAACCAATAGTGGATTTGGGTAACCATCTTTTGGTCGCCTGATGCTTTATAAAGTTCGGCTGCTTCTTTAATCTTGGCAAATTCTGCACGCAAGGCTACACGTTCAGCAGTCACATCCTGACCTGCTTTGAGCTTGGTCATGAAGTCTGTTAATTTTGGAGCCAAGTCTACAGATTCTTCTAGTTTGACGACACGATTATCCATGTTTTGGTTGATCATGTGCTTACCAAGTTCGCGGAAGGCTGCTGATACCTTGCTATCTTCAAAATGACCATTTTCTACAAAGTTGAAGGCAATGTCATTGATTTTCTTAGCTTCTTCTTCTGATTTCCATTGTTTCCATGAGTATTGAGCTCCTGAAAAGAGGGCAATCTTAGATGGTTCAGACTGTTGCATTGGGTTCAACATGATACCAGATAGCAAGCTAGGATCCACATTCGGATGAAGGAATTTCTCACCACCACCTAGAATCAAGTGTTGTTTAGAATTATCTGTTACCGGCCAGTTAATCCAAAGTGAAACGGGGCGATAGGTCTTGCCACCTGCGGATAGATTGTTCTTGAGAGTTGAAAGGAAGCTTTCAGAGACTTCACCCCAAATCTTACCACCCGTCAAGGTCATGGATGTTGAACTTGGGAGATTTTCATTGAGGGATTTCAACTCATCCTCACGTCCATTACCCCAATACTGGCCAGGAACAAAAATCATTTCTTTACGAAGACCACTGTAAGTTCCCTGCATCTCAGTCAACCACTTGGTCATGTCTTTCATCAAGCGGTTGTAGCTATTGTAGCCTCCGACTGGGCTCGGTGCATCATCTGCTAGAATACCAAACTCACGGACACCCACTTTCATCAACTGGGTAAATTTAGCCTTGATGGTTGCCAAATCTTCTTGGTAATGCGCTTCATTGCCAAAGCGGATGCGGTTGTTCATGAATGGATGGATAGTCCAGACATAGCGGGTTTTACTTTGATTTCCAACACGAGCAAGTTCACGAATTTCAGCTAGTTTTTCTTCTGGATAGAGTTCACGCCATTTCTTGTTGTGGTATGGATCATCTTTTGGTGCAAAGAAGTATTGGTTCAATTTCAAATCGCCACCATAACGCATGAGCTCTGCACGATCGGCATTAGACCATGGATTTCCATAGTAACCTTCGATGAAACCACGGTTCTTGAGCTCTGCATAATCTTCTACTGTCACATTACGAAGGACTGGCACTTGGCTTTCCTTGAGCATGTGTTTCAAGGTTGTCAAACCATAGAAGACTGCATCTGTGTCTTTTCCGACGATGGAAATCGAGTTATCCTTGATGCTCAAGACATAGGCGTCAATCTTGTCAAAGAGACCTGCTGAAACATTGGACAAGTTTTGCTCTGCTTGTGAGCCTTGTCCATGCACTCCAAGATAGATATTGGTTGCGCCAGCGATTGCTGCCTTACCAGTTGTATAAGATACTTGATTGTCCTGCAAGACACTCTTCAAGCGATTGCGAGTATAGATATCGAGTTGATCGCCCATGACCAGATTGACTTGCTTGCGAAGGGCTGTGACTCCTTCTCCATAAGTCACTTTTTGTGGAGTTGGGAAGACCTTGTACTCTTTCTTGAGATAGTCTGCGCTCTTGCTAGCAGCTGCAATGCTGTCTTCGCTAGCTGGTTTACTTGCAGTGAATTGATCTGCCAATTCAACTGTTCCATCACCGGTTTGGTCTACATTTGGTTTTTCAGGTGTAGTTGGTTTTTCTGGTTGACTTGGTGCAGGCGTTTCTTGCTCTTCTTTAACAGGTTTCAATAGATGAACTTCAGCTGCACTTGCAAAACCACCAACGCCTTCCAATACTTTCAACTCAATCTTGTTGGTATCTACCGCCGCAAAGTTGACTGTTTTTTCTTGGGCGTTGTTGTCCCAGTTTCCTTCTGAAACCTTGACCATTTGGCCATCTTTTTGTGCGTAGATTTCGTAGCGCGTCACGACACCATTTCCACCACCTGGTCGTGGGAGATACGTCAAGCCATTGACTTTTTCTGCTTCTTTCAAGGTCATAGTAAGGGTGTATGGCGCAGTGTCACCAGTCCACTTAGTATGCCAGAAGGTATTTGGATCATTGTCAAAGGCCTTTTCAACAGCGCCTTCAGTCGCATTTCCTGGAAGCTGCTGACTGCTTGCGGTTGCTGTAATCTTATTATTTGAAATCAAACGAGGATTTACAAATGGTTTGTCTGACAACTCTGCGCTATGCAAGATTCCTTTGAAACCACCGATGCTTTCAAGCGGTAGAACCAAGCTATTGTGGGCAAAGCGAGGGTGGGCTGGATTTGCTATACGCTCAATCTTTTCACCATCCACATAGACTTCTGTAGATTGTGGTTTGGTCACGATAGAGATTTGATAACGTTTGTTCTTTTCAAGTTTTTTATTGAATTGGATATGGAACTGTTCAAACTGGTAAGCAAGATAGCCGTCTTTATCAGCTAGATAGATACGGTTATCCCCACTTGCTGAGAAGGTTTGTTCTCCGTCTCCAGTGACAGTTACATCAAACTTCAAGACGTGACTTGGACCAACATCACCAGCCAAGCCTTCGATACTGCTATCTTTCTCAAAAGCCAATCCCTGTTCGCTTGCCTTCACTTTCTTACTTGCATAGTTCTTGACTGTTTCAGAATTGATGGTAAACAGGTCGCTTTGATCAATCTCTTTATCAGGATTTGACTGCGGCGCATAAGGACTGGTTGGTAGGGTGCGTTCTGCAAAGGTCGCAGCTGCACGGTCAGACCCCCAAGTGCGCTCCGCAGTAGTTTGCATGCTCTTGAAGAAACGTTTAAAGATGTCATAAGAGGTCAAACCTGTCTCATGAAGGTCGATATTGTCATTCCAAACTGCGTGCCCACCACCAAGGATACTTGGATGAGAAGCTGGTAGAAGTGGACCTCCACCTGTTCTAAAATCATTCGGTGTCCAGCTATTGTACTGACGTTCGTAGTTAGCATAGTCCCCGTAGGCTGCTTGACTATTGCTTCCACTTGGCACACTATAGGTCGGTACATCCGTGATATTGATAATCTTAGCTCCCTGAGCAATGGCTTCATTTGGTCGTTGCCATCCGATACTCCAGATATCAACTTCTACTCCGTTCCAATCAACAGGGGTGTTCCCTCGTTTCGCACTGAGCGAACCCCAGATACGAGGGGTATAGCCTTTAGACTTGATATATTGGGTCAAATCATTGACATAGCGGCGATAGCTTTCGCGGCTACCATAGTATTCATCCGTTCCGATATGAACAGTAGATACGCCATGAAGCGGTGCATCTGGACCATCGAGGAGTTTGTCATAAACGGATTTAACAAATTTAAGAGTTTCTTCATACTTAGTATCCAAGTCTAGCATGGCTACGCGCTCAACATTGTGCTTGCCTGCATAATCGCTCAGGCTACCTTGATACATGAGGTCTGGGCGGACTTTGACAAAGGACAAGGCGTGACCTGGTGTGTCAATTTCTGGCACTAGGTTGATATGCAAGGCCTTGGCCAATTTAATCAGATTTTGCATTTCTTCCTTGGTATAATGCTCATCTGATGTTAGTTTTTGGCCATTCTTACCGACAATGTCTGTCTCCACACGGAAACCAGTCTTGGCATGTTCAAGAACATACTTGAGTTGTTCTTCTGGTGTTAAGCTCTTACCTGCCAAGTGTTCCTTGAGGAAGATATAGTTATCGTTGAGGTGCAACTGCAAGTCGTTCATCTTGTAGTAAGCCATGTTGAGCATGATGTCTACAAGAGTGTCATAAGGGATAAATTTACGACCTGTATCTAGCATAAAGCCACGGTGGCTGAAACTTGGGAAATCACGAATTTCGCCATTTTGTAGGTCTGTTTCTCCCATTTGAAGAAGAGTACGAGTTGCATAGAAGGCTCCTGTATTTGTGGCAGCTTCGATGGTAATCACATCATCTTGGATAGTGATGCCATAGCCTTCCTTACCATAACCTTTGTTTTCAACCTTTTTAAATTCGATTCGTTTTTGAGCCTGTTTGTCACCTGTTGCTAGTTCCAATCCACGGCTAGCAAGGTCTGACTGGTAGAAGGTTGCTGCCTGATCAAAGCCAGAATCACCCGTCGCAAGAACTGTATCTGAAGTGATAGAAGATTGGCCTTCTTTCCCATACCATTGTTGAACAGCTGGTGCTACTTTTGGTTTCACACCCACACCTTCGTCCTGATGTAGACCCTTGATGACTACTTCAAATTCCTTAGTGAAAGTATGACTGTCTCTGATTTGTTGCACCATGACCTTGACGCGTTGGTCTGTCAAAGGCTTATAGATGTGATTTTGAAGGTCAATCACACCTTGCTTGTTGCTTCCGATGAGGCTGACTTTTCCTGGTAGAGTTGGTAAGACAAGAGACTGTCCATCTTCTGCTACTGTTAGTTCGGTTACTTGGCGGATATCCGTTACCTTACTATGGTCCGGAACGTTTGAATAAGCTCGAATTTCTTGGATACCAACGTTTCTCCAACCCATTGTCCCCGCTTGATAGTCGTTAATTTCTAACTTAAGATATTTAGCTTGAATAATATTGGCTAAGTCAACTTTCTCATCTAAAACAGGATCTCCAGTCTTGGTATGAGCGAGTTTCCATTGTTTTTCTCCGTTAGCGCCCACGTCTTCTTGACCTGCGTAGTAGAGACTCCAAGATTTGATATTTGGGTCATTTTGCCCATTACGAAGACGACGATCCCAGTCAATTTCTACATGCTTGATGAGGGTAGTTTTTGGAAGAGTTAATTCAAAGGTTGGTTTTACTGCATCTCTATCTGTAGCCCAACGGGTATTGTCATCTCCATCGATAGCCTTATCTGCAGTAAAGTTGGTCCCAGTCTCATGGTTGCTTGCCTGAGCAGTAGCACCCTCGAGATGGTTGACATCTTCTCTATCTTCGATTGTCTTTTCAGCTGGTTTTACTGCTGGTGTAGGGGTTTCCGCAGGTTGTTTATCTGCCTTTGGTGTTTCAACCGGTTTTGGCGTTTCTGCTGGTTTGGGACTTGCAGGACTTGTCTCTGGTTTTGTCTCTTCACTTGCTGCAGGATTGGTTCCCTCATCTGTCGCTGGAGTTTCTTCATGACTTGCTTCTGTTGCAGCTTCTGCATCTGCCTTTTCAAGCGCAGCGGCTAAATCATCTGGTAACTTATCCAGTGCTTGAACATGGGTGATGCTTCCCTCTGTTTCTGAAGGCGCTGCTGTTTCTGCTGCCTGAACCATATTGGCGCCAAAGATACTAGCACCAATCATCACGGAGGCTGCACCGATTGCAAATTTTCTTATACTATAGTGACAGCGTTTCTCAAAAAAATGTCTATCCATCTTTCTCCTATTCCTTTCATCCGCATACCTGAGTAAGCGGTATCATTTCTCCTTTGAAAAAGGAGAGAACCAAGAGGTCCTCTCCGGCTGTTTGTTCCTTTTTGATTCGAGTTGCTTTGAACTGCTGAAATCAAATCTCATTACTCTTCTTTACGTTTTGTCGCAAGAACAGCAGCAGATAAAGCGATACTCACACTTGCTAAGAAGAGGTCTGCTTCTGAACCATGTTCTCCTGTAGCAGGAAGTTGCTCTTCTTTATCTTCCAGAGTTTTGGCATCAGCTACTGGGCTTGGAGTGAGCGGGTACTCAGGTTTTTCAACTGTTGGAGCTGCTTGATCTCCAGCAGTAGCCAATACACCTGTGTAGGCTGGTTTCTCGTTTACCAAGGCTTGGACCGCATTGACGCCACCCTTAAACTCAGGGACTTCATTTGCAGCTGCTAGAACCGCATTGGCTCCACCCTTGTATTCTGGTAATTCGTGAACCAAGGCTTCAACCGCATTAACGCCGCCCTTGAACTCAGGAACCTCATGTACAGCTGCTTCTGTTGCATTGACGCCGCCTTTGAACTCAGGTACATCAAGAACTGGTGGTTGCTCTTCACCCTTGCTACTTGTTGGAGCGTCTGGTTTCGTAGCAGAATCTTTTAATTGGTTGAGATAGTCTGCGAAGTAGGCAACCATTCTTTCCGTCAAGAGATGGTTATCCGTCGCATATTTCATGCTCGCCTGAACTCCAGCTACTTCCTCTTGATTGTCTTTGTCTGTTAATTTCTGCGCCTTAGCCAAAGCTGCTTCATAGCCAGACATGTCAAGTGGTGTTTCTGCTACCTGTGGACGGGTAAAGATGAGTTCCGCTGCAGATTGGTATTTATCGCCACCATCTCCGTAAGTCTTGGTACCAGTAAGGACAATTTTCTTAGCCTTGATTGTCTTGCCAAAGTCAATGTCTTTTGGTTTGTTGTTATTTGGCCAATCTGTCACTGTGAAGGTATGTTCTTTACCAGACTCATCTGTGACAACCAGTTTCACATCTCGCAAGTTTCCATTTGAATCAGAGGCACGTGGAACATAACGAAGTCCTGTGATTTCAGTTGGTTCTTTCAAGACCATGGTGGCAGGCTTGCCTACATCTCCACCATTCCAAGATGTATGCCATAGACTAGACACATTTCCATCAAAGGCATTCTCTAGACCTTCGCCTGGTTGAGCTGGCGCATCCAAACTTTCAAAGTCTTCTGCTACCAAAGCTGTCTTCTTCTGAACCAAAGCATTCTTCAAAGCTTCAATCTTGGCAATCTCTGCACGCGCTTCTTCCACGCTAATGTCATCATCCGCCTGGCTGAGGTTAAAGACCGCCTCTTTCAAAGCATCCATAGACTCTTTCGTGTAGTTAGTCATGGCAACCGTTGGCAAGTAGTTCTTCAGAGCATTTTCTGTCAACATCTTACCTGTTAGGGTAATTTCTTCGATGTGAAGATTATCCATCATGAAGTCGTTATAACCACGGAAGTTGGCATTTCCACCAGAATCACCACGAGTATTGCTTGCATTTCCAGTTGAGTAGATACCTACCCAAGTATCGCCTGTTTCTACACCTGTCACGAGGAAGGTTGCCTTCTTGGCTTTCTTAGAATCCGTCCAAGTATTTGGCAATTCATGCATTTCCAAGTTGCTTGCTTGACTACCACGACGACCTGACTGGAATTCTCCCTTACCAACTACAAAGGCATAGGTATTGTCAGAGCCTGCTTCATATTCAAAGGTTACACGGTAGGTCTTACCTGCCTCAAAGCGGAAGTTTTGAGGAATGGTTTGGTAAACCAAGTTACGACGGCTAACCAGTCCATTGGTCTTGAGTGACCAATTTCCATCGATAACATCATCAACTTTCTTACCGTTCCAACCACGTTGTGTATATGGATCGTGTTTTTCAGACAAGTGAGTGCGGTTATCTTCGACACCTTCGACACCACCTACTACAAATGGGAAGATACCTTGAGCTACATTTTCAAAGTCTTGTTTGAAGGTTCCTTGACCTGTATCATGCTTGTCTCCGTACATGCTTGAACTGTTTTCAAAGGTACGAATTTCATCAAAGTAAGTTGCTTCATCACCAGCTTCACGACTCAAGGTCAGAGTGACATTTGATACGTCAGATCCGGTTGTAAAGAAGGCGTACATGTTTTGGAAGTAACTTGTATCGTCAACTGTAGCATTTTCACGACGATTGTTATGAGCATAAGCTTTGATGTAGTTGAGAGCGAGTGACTTATTGGTATAAGTAGTCACTTCTTTCTCGCCAGTATTCACTGTGATACTTGCCTTAGCATTACTACGGTTATCAACACCGACATAAACCGCATACTTGGTATTTGGTTTCAAGCCAGTCAGTTTCTGAGTAAGGCTGACCTTGCTCTTATTGCCTTGGATACGAAGCATTTCATTTGCGCCCTGTGATTTGACAATTTCTGCCTTAGAAGCATCACCAGAAATGGTCCAATGTTTCAAGGTTCCGCTGTTAAATCCTTGGTCATAGATGTGCATGCCTTCGCTCCATGACATTTCAGGATTGGTTTGTTTTGAACGGTAAAGAACGTATGGTTGATTTGCGAGAAGGTCTAGGGTAATCTTGCCATCTGTTACAGTTAGTTCCTGCTCTTCTGTCTTACCTTGGTCCGTTAGCTTGTAAAGGTAAACCTTGCTCTTTGCCCAATCGCTTGGAAGGGTCCAAGTTGTTGCACCGGCTTGCGTATTGAAGTAGTACATTTTTTCCTTATCAGTAGGAAGTTTCTTACCATTTGCATCCCAGTTCCAAGGAGTCAAGTAAGCTGAACCATCTTGGATGACACGTCCGTTGAGCGTTACTGTACGTTCGCGGTATTGCGGGCTATTGACATCATTTGACTTACGAGTCACAACAACCTTGTTACCTGCTGCATCGACTAGCTCAACCTTCATTTCTGGAGTCCATTTATAGGTGCTACCGTTATCGGTCATGGTAACTGGTGTACCATTTTCCCATTTACTTACAGTGAAGTGTTGGAAGTACTTAGTCATGACATCATGGGCAAATAAGTTGGTTACATAGCCATTGTAGTCGCTTCTTCCTTGCCAGCCTTCAAAGTCTTTCATGCTGTAGCCACCTAGAAGTGGGTAGTTGGCTGCACCACCGTAACTTCTGTAGTCCCCAACCCATGAATCTTTTTGGTGGTTGCGGATAAAGCGTGTGATGGCACTGTTGATACCTTTATTAGTGTAGCCACCATAGGTCAAGTCAGCTGCCCAGTGTTGGAAGGTAGAGTCGTATTCACCACCATGCCCCCACTCAATCGCAAAACGCCAGCCTTGTTTGTTAATTTCTTTAGCAAGAACGTGGGTAGCCCAGGCACCGTTATCACCTGATTGACCATTGCCCCATACGTCCACATAGATAAAGTCGAGACCTTCACCCAGTTTTTTCTTCAAGTCTTCCCAGCGAGCCAAGCGTCCATGTGCTAGGTCATAAGCAGCATCAATGTTGATACCTTGGTCTAACCAGTTCCAACCATAGCTGTAGCTTCCATCTGGATTTTTACGAAGAATATTTTCATTAAAGTATTTAGACTCAGGATAGGTTTCAGAAGCGTTAACATGGATACCTAGATGTGCTCCATACTTCTTCGCTTTTTCGATTAAAGTCTTGAAGTCTTCGACACCACCAATACGTTTACCAATATCAGCATAGTTCAAGTGACCAGAGTCATGACCTTCACTACCATATCCTTTAAGGAGAACACCTTGCCCAAGACCATCGGTGTGGAGATTGATTTTCTTGATACCATCCAAGGTCATTAGGAATGGGTTTTGTGCTTGTGAACCAAAGTTCATCGCGATACGGTAAGCAGTGATATCCTTAACTTTTTCCCAACCTTGAGGGTTGTTCATGATGCTACGATAAGCAATGGCACCATCTTGCCAGTCGACTTTGTTGTCAGCATTGGCGTCTTCGGTGATAACAACCTTGGCACTTGGAAGTTCCTTGGTGTATTCAGGGAAGACGATGCCCTTATAAGCTTTTTCCCATTGCCATTCAGAACTTTGGATTCCCACATAGTTTGTATTTCCAACAGTTTGTTTGAATGCTGTCAAACGAGTCCAGTCATTCGAACCACCACCGTAGCTGTTTTGAGAGTTACTCCAAACACCTGCAGCAAGCTTATCTGTAGAAACAAAACCATACATATAGCCCTTAGCCAAGTTTTTCATTGGATTGGTTACAGCTATATGTTCATCTCCACTGATATGAGTGTTGTTTGACATGGTTGCCCCGTCAAACTTAGCTCCAGTTTGGTCGCTTGAAACTGACACAAGTGAGTTTCCTAAGAAATTGATAGAGGAGAGAAGTTTTCTTTCATCATCAATCTTCTGACCTGGAGTAACTTGATTGTGGTTGACAATCTTGGTCACATCAAAATGCAACTGATTGTCCACAACTTGCAAGCGTACTGTCATATCTGCATTGATGAAATTCTTCTCGTCACGAAGTTTCATCAAGTACTCTGCAGTAGTATCATTGATCTTCTTATAAGTGACTTCAGGTGTAATTTCGCGATTGTTTACCAAGATTTTCTTAAGTTGTTGAACTTGTCCTGGCAAAGTATGTCCATTCAAGGTGTATTCCTTGACACGAGGAAAGGCTTGGTCAATCACTGCCTTGAGGACCTTAGACTGGATCGTATCATAAGTCACCTTGCTATCATCAACGGCAGGACCTGTTTCTTTCTGGGCAGGAGTATCATCTGCTTTTACACCTTCTTGATTGTCTGTTTTAACGCTAACAACCGTACGGTCATTGCTATAAGTTCCTGCCTTGAGAAGGATCTTCTTCTCATTTTTAAGATTCTCATTAACAGCAGCTGGCAAAGTAACTGTATCAAAAAGTTTTACATCATTATTTGTTGCATTCAGCTGACCATCTGATTTTAAACTAATAGTCAGATGATTCACTGATCCATTTACTGGAGCTGCAACACGACCGCCCTGATACCATGTGCTGTTACCTGGAGTTTTGTATTCCCAGAACCAGCCACCTTGGTCATATCCAACAAAAACATTGTTCTTGGTATCTTTAAATTTCAAGAAGACACCAAAGCGTGATTTGCCCTTTTCAGAATCATCTTTGAAGGTTAAATCAACTGTCGCATTTCCATTAGCATCGACAGTCAATCCTTGTTTTTCAAACAAAGCTGGTTTGCCATCATTGTCATTTTGGGCCGTTGAAGACAGTTGATTGTAGCGAACACCCTTTTCTTCACGAATAGTGACGGTTCCTTGTTGCTCTTTATTCGCTACTGTTTGCCATTCAGGAGTTACTGCCTTAGGTGTTTCAGGTTTAGTAGCTGCAGGTTTATCCTCTTTTGGTTTTTCTTCAGCCGGTTTTTCTTTCTCTTCCAAGTCTGCTGGTTTCACACTTGAAATTCCCTGTATGTGGTCCTGGATCCATTTTAGTTGAGCTGGTGAGAAGAGAATGCCTCCGCTCCGTTTTCCAACTACACCATTTTGGTGAACACCGACTAGTTTGCCTTCTGTATCAAAGATACCGCCGCCACTAGCACCCGGTTTTCCTCCTTGGTAACCAATCCCTTGGACACCTTCTCCGTATGGTTCCGCAAAATCAACTGTAGTATTGACAATCGGATTCAATTTTCCTTCTGGATAACCAAAGACATGGAGCTTATCTCCAATTTTCTTAACTACTGGCTTTTTAGTTACTTCAACAGGCGTATTTTCTAGAACTGTACGCAATCTCACAAGGGCCAAATCATTTTTGAAGCCTTTCAGATAGCCTTCACGATCCCAATGAATAATATCTTTCTTGCTAAACTTGACATCTGGCAATCCTGGATATGAGATGCTATAGATATCTCCATCCCCTTGGTCATTATCCACAACCTTACGGATATTGCCGTCTTGGCTATCCTTGATAAAGTTGTGAGAAACCGTCAAGACAAGGTCTTTAGCAACGACAATACCGCTACCTTCTCCTGATGGCGTCTTGATCTTAACAGTCGCGCCGTAGTTTAATTCCCCATTGCTCGTTTTAGCCACATCTTCTGGGACGAGCTTTCCAGTATCTTGGGCCAACTGATCCTTGTCAACTTCGCGCCCATTGTCTTCGGCTTTCTCCAACTTATCTTCTAATTCTTTTGGCAGATTGCTTGGCTTTTCAGACTTTTCTTTTTCTTGAGCCAACAACTCTTCTTCTGTTTGTGGGCCTTCAGTAGTTTCAGCTGAACCAGGATTCTGAGCGGCAGCTTCCTTGTCAAAATCGTGCCCCTCATCACTAGCCTTCTTATCCAAATCAGCTAGTTCACTCGGCAAATTATCTGTTGAACCAACTCTTGCTTGATCAGCTAATACTGGGCTAGCTGCGAAGAAAGTCGCTCCAATCATCACCGAAGCTACTCCAAGCGTAAACTTACGAATACTGAACTTACAGCGTTTTTCAAAAAATCGTTTATCCATGAACTCCTAAATCCTTTCATTTTCCAGTAAGCGTTTACATTTCTTTTTTAAAAAATACTCCTTTCTCTGAAAGTGCTCTGCTTAACTGTTATAAATAAAAATTAATTGTACTTTTAATATAACAAATAAAAAGGCAGAAAGCAATAGGAAATAGGTAAAATTCACTAAAATTTTCTCTTTTCTGAACAGTTCTAACGCTCAGAATTTTAAGAATCGCTTTACAGCTATAAAAAAATCCTATCTCTAATCATTCAGGGACTTATACCAAGATAAAAAAGGACTTAACCATCATATCAATGGCTAAATCCTTTACTTTTTTAAAGTTATTTCACATGGTTTGCGAGTTCTTCTTGGGCCTTTTTATTTGACTCTTCTTTTTCTTTCAACCATTTTTCTTGAGCTTTTTGGTATTCTTCTGTTGTCACTGCCTTATCTTGTACTTCTAGATATTTGTACAAAAGGGCTTCGCTCATACCCTTGTTACCAGAGTATGCAAATGGAAGTGTAAATGGTACCATCTTAGACAACATTGGACGACCAGTTTGAGAAGTTGTTGGAATGAGCAAGGCACTGTCTGTCAACCAAGCTTGGGCAGCAGCATATTTCTCATAACGTTTTGAAACATCAGTAGTTTCTTCACCAGCTTCCACAACCATTTTTTCGTAGTCTTCTAAACCGACTTGCTTAGCCGCAGCGTTGTTTGTCCCAGAATCAAATCCTAGATATGTTTTCGTATTTTCTCCTACAGAAGGCTTGATAATATCAAGATAAG
The DNA here is from genome assembly GCF_003942875.1 of Streptococcus oralis. Lineage (GTDB taxonomy): Bacteria > Bacillota > Bacilli > Lactobacillales > Streptococcaceae > Streptococcus > Streptococcus oralis_BX. The sequence continues at coordinate 75,800 of NZ_RMVK01000009.1, forward strand.
TAGATGGATCGATATAGTCTGGAGACCAACCCACGTTATCTGAGATATCCCAGTCTTCTCCAGCCGCAGTTTCAGCGAAGTAGGTAATGTTTTGAACATCGTCTTTTTGGAGCTGTTGGATATCGATAACCACATTATCTGATCCTAGATTTTCTTCAACTGACTGTTTAAAAGATTGAACACGTTGAACTTTTGTTGTATTGGTTTGATCTACAGGCATATCCAAGTGGATTGGGAATTTCACACCTTCCGCTTGAAGGGCTGTCTTAGCTTTAGCGAATTCTGCTTTGGCTTTGTCAGGATTGTAGAGTCCATCTTGGGCATCATCCAAGTTTACGTTACTCCACTCATCTCCATAGGTCACCAATTTTTCCTTAACTAATTCCCCAAAGTTTTTCCCATCTGCCTGTACAAATGTAGGGGGAACAAATAAGTTACGAAGCAGTTTAGTAGCCCCGCTTGCACCATTTACTTGAGAAGCGTAGGCTGTTCTATCAAAACCAAATGCAATAGCTTGACGGAAGTCCTTATTCAAAAGGGCCTTCTTGGTTGATGTTTTTTCCTCATCTGTTGTCTTAGAAGTGTACTTATAAGACTGACGATCGATATTTGTGCCTACTAAATAAGTAGTAGAATCTTGTTGGGTATAAACGATATTGTCTTTGAATGTTTTTTCAGTCTCTGAGTAACTAGCACTTGTTGGGAAGAGACGAGCCATTGTAAAGCTACCGTCTTTGAAAGCTTCAGTTGGCTTATTAGTATCTTGGCCATCCCAGAAGGATAATTTCACTTTATCAAGATGGACATTGTCTTTATCCCAATAGTTTGGATTCTTTTCGAACTCGACTGATGATTTGGCTACGATTGATTTGAGTAAGAATGGTCCATTGTAGAGAATACTGCTTGGGTCTGTACCTTTAGCAAAGTCATCCCCTTTAGAGTTCAAAAATTCTTCATTAACAGGAGCCAGAACACCCATTGTTGTCTTAGAATTCCAGAAACTTTCTGGCTTGTTCAATGTGTATTGAACGGTATAATCATCAAGAGCTTTGATTCCTACTTGAGAAAAATCTGTAATTTCTCCTTTGACATAGGCATCCAATCCCTTGATAGATTCCTGAACCAGGTAAAGACCATCTGATTTCTTATCAGCAGCATACTTAAGACCAGTTACAAAGTCTTGAGCTTTAACTTCTGCATATTCCTCACCTTCAGATGTATACCATTTTGCATCCTTTCGGAGTGTATACGTGTAAGTCAATCCATCCTTAGATACAGACCAATCCTCAGCCATAGATGGTACAAAGTTACCGTAGCGGTCATTTTCAAGCAAGCCATCAATAACGTTGCTCGTAATATTTGCTGTAGCTGCCTTACCAGTTGTCAAATAGTTTAGGTTATCAGGATCCGTTTCGTAAATGTATGAGAATGTTTTCTCACCTTTAGCATTTGAACTTGATCCAGAGCAGGCTGCAAGAGTCGCAGCTGCCAATAACGTCACACCCGCAAGGGCAAGTAGTTTTGAACTTTTCATTGTTTTCTCCTTTAAAACTTTCACCCCATTATAGTCCCTTTTCAGAAACATGTCAATAAAATTTTCAGAATTTTTGAATTAATTTGGTAAATTCTGAAAAATAAGTTTTCTATTATAAAATTATTATTCTCTAATACTATATTTTTATATCTTAAACCAGCAAAACAAGGACCGAAAATCAGATTTTTTATCATTTTTTTGCTATGATTAGATAGAAGAAAAGTTAAGGAGAAGATAATGATATTAATTACAGGTGCAAATGGTCAACTCGGTACCGAACTACGTTATTTACTAGATGAACGAAATGTGGACTATGTTGCCGTGGATGTGGCCGAAATGGATATCACCAATGCTGAAATGGTTGAGAAAGTCTTTGCCGAGGTTAATCCAACTCTGGTCTATCATTGTGCAGCTTATACTGCTGTTGATGCGGCAGAAGATGAGGGAAAAGAACTGGATTTTGCCATCAACGTAACTGGAACTGAAAATGTAGCCAAGGCCTCTGAGAAATACGGAGCTACTCTGGTCTATATCTCAACAGACTACGTCTTTGATGGGAAGAAACCCGTCGGACAAGAATGGGAAGTCGATGACCTACCTGATCCGCAAACAGAGTACGGGCGTACCAAGCGAATGGGTGAGGAACTTGTTGAAAACCTTACGTCACAGCATTATATCATCCGCACTGCTTGGGTCTTTGGAAATTATGGCAAGAACTTTGTCTTTACAATGCAAAATCTTGCCAAAACCCATAAAACTCTCACTGTTGTCAACGACCAACACGGCCGCCCAACTTGGACACGTACCCTGGCTGAGTTTATGACCTACTTGACTGAAAATCAAAAAGCATTTGGCTACTACCACTTATCAAATGACGCAGCTGAAGACACCACTTGGTATGACTTTGCTGTCGAGATTCTTAAAGACAGTGATGTCGAAGTAGTACCAGTAGACTCCAGCAAGTTTCCTGCCAAGGCCAAACGACCTCTCAATTCAACCATGAGCTTGACAAAAGCAAAGGCGACAGGTTTCGTCATTCCAACCTGGCAAGATGCCCTTAAAGAGTTTTATAAACAAGAAGTAAGAAAATAACAGATTACGACATACATAAAAAGCAAGAGAACTCAAAGTCTCTTGCTTTTTAGTATCTGATTATGTGACTATTAGTCCGTCTCGCTCCGTAAGGTGCGAGACAAATAAACCACCCGCTATGCGGGTGCGCGACGAAGGTTATACCAAAAAAACTCCAAACGCGATACAATAAAGGTGTTCAAGCCAATTGTAAAGCGAAAGGAGAAAAATATGGCACAAAAGGCACATAGTTTATCACACACAAAGTGGATGTGTAAATATCACATTGTGTTCACCCCTAAGTATAGACGAAAAATCATTTA